>NZ_JBHWZO010000175.1:0-13056 GCF_042728455.1 Promicromonospora sp. NPDC060204 | reverse complement strand
GTGCCCGCTTGAGCACCACACCTTCACCTAGAGCCACAGGGTTCAGAACCCGCCTTGGTTCCGGCGCGTGTAACCGCCCTGGTGCCTACGGCCAAAGCCGCCCTTGTTCTTACGCATCGATTCCCCTCTCTGTGTGAACTCTACTGAGCACACCAATCCGACAACGTGGACATTATGGATGCTAGAGGCAAATCTGGTCTCTGGTCAACGGTTCGCCAGCCCCTCGACCGAGCTGAAGCAGACGAGCGGCACCGGCTCGGCGACGTCACGGAGGGCGGCCGCGAGCGCCGCCTCCGGATCGTCGGTCTCGCGCAGGTGGGCGTGCAGGCGGGGCATGACGCGGGCGGCGAGCTCGTCGGAGAGCTTGGCGACGGACGCGATGACGGCGCGCGCGCCCAGGCGCAGGAGCACCGACGTGAGCCCCAGGAGCTCGCCACCGAGCACCTGGGTGGAACCGCCCACCTCGCACGACGACAGGATCACCACGGAGCCGGGCAGCGGTGTGCCGTCGAGCTCGTGGGCGAACAGCGGGCCGTCGGCGAGGTCGATGCTCGCGAAGAGGGGGTTGTCGGCGTCGTGCTGGCCGTGGGTGGCCAGGTGCACGACGTCGTGGGTGGCGAGGGCGGTGCGGACCTGCTCGGTGACGGCGTCCTTGCCGGTCAGGACGGTCGCGCCCGGCCACTGCTCGCCGACGGCGCGGGCCTCGGTCGCGCCGTGCCGGACGCCCGGGCCGGCCGCGGCGAGCAGCTTGCGCTCGCCGGTGGGCCGGGCATGGGTGCGGCCGCGCGCGACGTACGAGTTCACCGAGGTACGCAGCCCGCCCCGGGACGGGAGCGCGGCCCACGGCACGCTGAGCAGCGGTTCCCGGGCGACCACGTAGAGGTCGCCGTCGGCGTGGAGCGGGGCGAGCAGGACGGTGTCGAGGGCCTTGAGGTTGCGCGCCAGCGAGGCCGTCGCCGCGGCGCGCAGGGGCGCCGGGATCAGGTCGTTGGCGGCCATGGCGAAATCGGCGGAGAGGCGGCGGACCCGCTCGATCACGTCGTCGGCCGGGCCGATGTCGACGGTGGTGACGCCGGCGGCGTCGACGCGGACGCAGCGCAGGACGTCGTCGATGACGAGGAAGCTCGCCACGACGTCGGTCTCCTTCTCCCGGCCGGCCAGGATCTGACGGACCTCACTGACGGTCACCGGATGCTGCACGGCGCCCGCGTTGCCCGCATGGCGCCATGAGCGTTCCCGGACCTCCTCCTGGATGCGGCTTGCACGCCGGGTGAGGCGTTCACGCTCCTTGCTCTCGGCCATGCCGAGCTCGCGCGCCTTGGCCAGCAGTCCCCGGGCCTCGGTGAGCAGTGCGGCGATCTCCGGGTCGTCCGGAGGCGTGACCCGGCCCGTCCCCGCGAACGTCGAGCGGCCCCGCTCCAGCGCGTCGAACAGGGCTGAGGGCCGTCCGGTCCGCGCGGCCGCCTCGACGTCGACACGCGTCAGGTCGACACCGTGCGCCGCGGCGGCGGTGACGGACTCGACGGAACCGAGCCTGCTCCGGTGGTCCGCGAGCAGGCCCAGGCCTGCTCGCACGGCACGCAGTCCCCTGGCGCGGTCACCCGTCGCGAAGGCGAGCTCCGCCCGCGCTGTGTAGTGATGGACCCGCATGGTCAGCGGGGAGGTCGTGAAGCCGCGAGGCAGTTCCGCGAGCGTCGCACGGGCGCTGTCGGGATCTTCGGCCCGCAGGAACCACTGTGCCGCCACCAGGCGTGCCGCGTGGCCTGGGTGCTGGCCCAGGACCGGGCCGGCGAGGTCGCCCGCGCGGGCGGCGTCGAGCGCCTTGGCCGCCCGGCGGCGGGCCGAGGCCCGTGCCCGAGGCCCGGCGTGGCTCCTGCGCGCGGGCTCGAACGCGGCTTCGAGCTCAAGGACGCGCGCAAGGGCAGCGCGAGCGTCGTGGCCGATGTGCTCGAAGTGACGACGCGCCCGTGCGGCGAGGGTGGCCGCATCACCGAACCGCTCCAGGATCAGGAGGCAGCGTGCGCGGTAGTACTCCGCCTCGGCAAGCTCCGGACGGAGCCGTGACGCCTTCAGCTCGGGGATCGCCTCGGTGAGCAGCTCCTCCGCGGCGACCACCAGGCCTCCCTCGAAGAGGGCCTCGGCGCGACCGAGCATGTCGATCGCGGTGCTCTCGTCCGGAAGTACGGCGAGTGCCTTCTCCATCGCCATCAGGGCACCCGGCAGGTCGCCCATCAGGTGGCGGACGTACCCGATGTTGTGCAGCGCGAACGACTGGGTTCGGGTGTTGCCGTCCTCCTCGGCGTACCGATGTGCCGACTCGTGGTCCTTGAGCGCCTCGGCGATACGCCCCACCTGCATCAGCGCGAAGCCTCGGTTGAGGTGATCGATCGCGCGACTGCGCAGGTCGTCCGGGTCGTGCGCGGCCAGCGACGCGGAGATCGGGGCGAGGCTCGCGGCGAACTGGCCGCTCCTGAGCAGGATGACACCCCGCTGACCGGAGACCAGCCCGACAAGTCCGCGCCGGAGCGACTTCGGCGCCGCCTCGGCCTCGGCCTCGGCGAGGTCCAGTGCCGTCGTGGTGGCGTCGATGTCCATCGAGAACTCGTAGGTCGCCAGCGCGAGGCCCAGGTGCGAACGCACCATGAGCCTCGCGCGCCGCTCTACCTCGTCCTCCGTTCGGGCGTCCGACCTGGCGAGGTCGGCGACCAGGACTCGAAAGGCGGCTAGTGCGTCGACCGGCTGGTATTGGTCGTTGAGAGTCCGAGCGGCCGTGTACCGCCGCTCGAGCTCATCCCAGTCCATCCTGTTCATATGGCGCCACGCTACTCAGCAAACCGTCAGGCGGCGCAGGAATCGCCCGGTAGAGATCGCTGACTCTCGTCACCGCGTCCCAGGCTGCCGCGACGCGCGAGGAGAAGACGGCGGGTGTGCCGTCAGCACCAGGAAGCCGACCCTGCAGGATCGCCGCGGCAAGTTCCCCTGCCAGCACCGGCGCTGCGAAGGACGTGCCACTCCACAGGCCGAAACCGCTGCTGAAGTTGTCGGGGTCGACCGTCCGGCGCAGCCCGTCACCGCTCTGCCAGGGCTGCTCGGCACCGTCGAAGGTGACGGGCATCGAGCTCAGTACGTGCGCCCCGGGCCGAGCCGCGATCACCCACGGGCCGTCGTTGCTGAAGTCGGCCAGCGTGCCGTCCGGGTTATAGCCCGTGACCGGAAGGAGCGGCGTGTAGTCCGACCGCAGGTCCTCCTGCTGCAGCGGGACGGCACCGTCGGGCGTCCGGCGGACCCGAGGGGCCCACGCAGCGGGGAACATCGGCCGGCCCGAACCGTCGTTGCCCGCGGAGACCACCACGAGCACACCCTCCCGACGCAGATCGCGCAGCCTCGCGCGGAGCACACCGTCGTAGTCCTCGTCGTCCTCGGGCCGTTCCGCGTAGAACCCGCCGCTGATCACCACGACATCGACCGGCCAGCAACCATCGGTTCCGGCAACACCCCGCAGGTGGAACTCCAGGAGCTTCTCCAGGGTCCGTGCGAGGTCCCACTCCCGCACCCGACCGTCACCGCTGAAGATCCGCACGGGCATGATCGCGGCGTCAGGGCTCACCTGGTGCACCACCCCGGCGATGAACGTTCCGTGACCGGCGTAGGCGTCGAGGTACGCGGCGTCGTCACGACGCCGACCACGGACCTCGGCGTCGTACAGCGGCTCGTCCTCCGCGCCCGTGCCGATCGGCTCGCCGTCGAGCATCGCCCCGCGCAGTACGACGGAGCTGGAGTCGTCAAACCAGGGATGGTCGCCGATCCCCGAGTCGAGCACGGCCACCACCGGGCGGGCCGTACCGTCCGCGGTCGTCACCGGTGAAGCGCCGGCGGCGAGCGTGCGTCGCGGCGCAGGGCCCAGGAAGACCGCTGGCTCACGGTCGATGGGCCGCCCGTGTCCCTGCCACTTCCCATGACCCGTCAGGATGTGGTCCAGCGACACCCGGTGCCGGTCGTCGCCCACCGCATCCGCCACCTCGTCCAGCAGGTCCCACACGTCGCGCTCGGCCGCGCCCTGCTCCCCCGTCGAGACACGGAAGGCCAGACCGGGTGAGGTCGACGCGCTGGCACGCGAAGCCGCCTCCTCGAGGAGGGTCTCCTCGAGTGTCAGTCCTCGCGCCGCGGCTCGTTCGCGGACCATCCCCACCACGGCATCGCTCTCGACGTCGTCCACCGCACGGACGATCAGCCGGTCCGAGACGTAGCGTGTCGGCATCAGCCGACCCTGACGTCGGGACGACGCCCGTGCGGGATCGAGATCCCGCACTCGGCACCATGTTCCAGCGTGGTCTCGTACGCGCAGCTCGGGCTCGGGAATGGGCTCGCTCACGGCAATACCTCTCCATTGACAACGATTGCTCGACAGACCCCGCCGCGCCCCTCGGCCGGATCACACACGGTGGTAGTTCAGTGGTTCAGCAGTTCACAGCTCGATGATCGGCGTGCTCACGGCACCGCCGCCGCCGTCGGTCCGGCGGACCACCAGGCTCGCGCGGCCACGCTCGACCGCGTCGAAGGAGAACCGGCCGTCCTCATCGGACGCCGTGGAGACCACGTCGACACCCGGCCGGTGCAGCTCCACGTTCAGGCCGGCCGCCGGGGCGGCCCAGCCGTCGATCCGCACCCGTCCGCCGGCGGACGGGGACAGCGTGATCATCACGGTCAGCGAGTCGTGCGTGAAGGTGATGGTCTTCGCCTCGGCAGGTGCGGCGTCGTCGGCCCGGGCGGCCGGAGCGGCCCCGCGGACGCCGGCGAGCGGCGTGTCGAGGTAGACGGCCTCCATGAGCTCGGCCTCGAGGCCGGCCAGCGTGATCGCGAACAGCGACCGCTCGACGAGCCCCTCCGGCACCGGGTCCACCGCGCCGACCGCGCGGGCGAGGCGGGTCAGCACTGCCCCGTCCCCGGCGTCCAGCGCGCCCTTCGGGTCGAACGCGAGGCGCCCCACGGCCTCGTCGTCCATGTTGGATTCCGGCGTCAGGTCCACGAGAAGTCCCCTTGCTCATCGAGGATGGTCCGCAGCTTCGCCAAGCAGCGGCCACGAGTCGAACCGATGGAACCCATCGGCATTCCGATCGCCGCCGAGATGTACCGGTAGTCCGGCCGGTCGGCGAGCGAGACCAGACGCAGCAGCTCCTGGCAGCGTCCGGGCAGTTTCTGGAGCGACGTCCACAAGATGCGGTCGCGCTCGTCGCGCAGCACCTCGGCGTCGGGTGGTGGATCGTTCGCGGGGAGAGCCATCGGATGCTCGGGGCTGTCGTCCGGCAGCTCGGTACGGCGCTTCTCGTCGTCACGGTGCTTGCGCACCGCCTCCCAGGCAGCCCGCTTCGCGGTCACCAGGAGCCACTTCAGCACGGCCTTCGGCTCGGCGATGGTCTCGGCATGCCGCACGAGCGCCACCCAGGTGCTCTGCACGACGTCGTCCGCGGCGTCGCGGTCGACTCCCTGCGCCCGGACCGTATGCCACAGCAACGGCGTCGCCTCGCGCACCAGGTCGCCGAGCGCCTGGTGGTTGCCTGCGCGGTACTCGGTCAGCGCGATCGCTGCGCGATCGCCGAGCGTGAGACCGGACCCGTCGACGTCGGGCAGGGCCTCCCTTGATCCTGTCATTGCACCACGGGATTCTCTGCTGGCGGATGTTTCCACGTCACCTACCGGACGTGGAGCACTTGGACCAACCGAGTCTACGGCGGGGCTCGCGGATCCGGGGAGGTGGAAAATGGTGCCCACCAGGCACTCCCCTCTCCTCAGCTCACGTCGGCTTCCTGCCGCCCATCAGACAAGAGGCCCGAGCACCCCGTTCGATACATGGTTCTGATGAAAATTCAAAAAGGCCCGCACCCCTTGCGGGATGCGGGCCTTTTAGCGCTCAGGAGAGCTCGGCTCAGGCCGGGAGCTCCTCCAGGAGCTTGGTGGTCTTGCTCTGGTCCAGCGGGATGCCGGGGCCCATCGTCGTGGTCATGGTCGCCTTGCTGATGTAGCGACCCTTCGAGGACGACGGCTTGAGGCGCAGGACCTCGTCGAGCGCGGCGACGTAGTTCTCCAGCAGCTGAGCCTCCGAGAAGGAGGACTTGCCGATGATGAAGTGCAGGTTCGCGTGCTTGTCGACGCGGAACTCGATCTTGCCGCCCTTGATGTCGGACACGGCCTTGGTGACGTCCATGGTCACGGTGCCGGTCTTCGGGTTCGGCATGAGGCCGCGAGGACCGAGCACCTTACCGAGGCGACCGACCTTGCCCATCAGGTCCGGCGTGGCCACGGCCGCGTCGAAGTCGGTGTAGCCGGCGGCCACCTTCTCGATCAGCTCGTCGCCACCGACCTCGTCGGCACCGGCCGCACGGGCCTCCTCCGCCTTGGCGGCGTTGGCGAACACGATGACCTTGGCGGTCTTACCCGTGCCGTTCGGCAGGTTGACCGTGCCACGGACCATCTGGTCCGCCTTGCGCGGGTCCACGCTCAGCCGGAACGCGACCTCGACGGTGGCGTCGTACTTGACCGTGGCGGTCTCCTTGGCCAGACGGATCGCGTCCAGCGGCGCGTACAGCGTCTCGCTGTCGATCTTCTCCGCGGCGGCGAGGTACGCCTTGCTGCGCTTTGCCATGTTTCTCTCCTTGTGGTCGTAGCGGACCGTATGGCCCTGCCACTGGTGGTGGTTCGTCCGGGGCCGAGGCCCCGGGGGGATCACTCCGAGACGGTGATGCCCATGGAGCGGGCGGTGCCCGCGATGATCAGCGAAGCGGCGTCGAGGTCGTTCGCGTTCAGGTCGGGCAGCTTGGTCGTGGCGATCTCGCGGACCTGGTCCTTGGTGATCGAGGCGACCTTGACCGTGTGCGGCGTCGCGGAGCCCTTGGCCACACCGGCGGCCTTCTTGATGAGCTCGGCGGCCGGCGGGGTCTTGGTGATGAAGGTGAACGAGCGGTCCTCGTACACGGTGATCTCGACCGGGATGACGTTGCCGCGCTGCGACTCGGTCGCCGCGTTGTACGCCTTGCAGAACTCCATGATGTTCACGCCGTGCTGACCCAGCGCGGGGCCGATCGGCGGAGCCGGCGTCGCGGCGCCGGCCTGGATCTGCAGCTTGATGAGGCCGGAGACCTTCTTCTTCGGGGGCATGCGTTCACTACCTTCTGTTGGATGGGCCTACGCCGTGGGCGATGACCCGGTTGCAATGCTGGGGTACGGACGAATCAGATCTTGGCGACCTGGTTGAACCCCAGCTCGACCGGGGTCTCCCGGCCGAAGATGGAGACGAGGACCTTGAGCTTCTGGGCCTCGACGTTGATCTCGGAGATCGAGGCGGGCAGCGTGTCGAACGGCCCGTCGGTCACGGTCACCGACTCGCCGACCTCGAAGTCCACGTGGACCGGCGCCTTGCCGCTGCTGGTCATCGTGCCCCCGCCGGCGGCCTGCTGGCCGACCTGGGCGGGCTGCGGCAGCATCGACGGCGCGAGCATCGAGTAGATCTCGTCGAAGCTCAGCGGCACCGGCTGGTGGGTGTGCCCGACGAAGCCCGTGACACCCGGCGTGTGCCGGACGGCGCCCCACGACTCGTCGGTCAGGTCCATGCGCACGAGGACGTAGCCCGGGATGCGGACCCGGCTCACGATCTTCTTCTGCGCGTTCTTGATCTCGGCGACCTCTTCCATCGGAACCTCGACCTGGAAGATGTAGTCCTCCATGTTCAGGCTCTGGATGCGGTTCTCGAGGTTGGTCTTCACGCGCTTCTCGTACCCGGCGTACGAGTGGATGACGTACCAGTCGCCCAGCTGGCTGCGGAGAGTTCGCTTGAACTCCTCGACCTCGTCCACGATGACGTCGCCGTCGGCGTCAGCGGGGCGCTCGTCGTCGGCGTCGCCCTCGTCCTCGGGCTCGACGTCGGTCTCGGCCGGGGTCTCGGCGTCCGCAGGCACGTCAGCGTTCTCGGCGTCCAGGGGCGCGTCGACGGCCGTCTCGTCGCCGTCGGCCGGCGAGACGTTCTCCGTCTGGTCCAGAGAGTCCTGGGACACGAACGAACCTGCTTTCTCTTCGTGCGCCGGGGCTGCGCCCGGCACGGGTGTGCGTACTTCTACGAGCTGTGTCCGGCCATTGTCGCGCGAAAGTACCCCGAAGGGACAATCAGCGACGGGCGAGAACCGTCACAGCGAAGTACTGCGCAGCGTGCCCCATGAGCTCGTCCGGCGCACCCGGACCGACACGGGCCCGTCTCCGAGACCGGTCGACGGCGGCGTCAGCCGCCGGATCCGCGAGGGAGGATCAGCCGAAGACCCAGCCTGCGAGCATGCCGAAGGCGTAGTCCAGGGCCACCACGAAGATCATGACGACGACCAGGAAGACGAGCACGACGGTCGTGTAGGTGAAGAGCTCGGAGCGCGTCGGCGAGACGACCTTCTTGAGCTCGGCCACCACCTGGCGCACGAAGAGCGCGATTCGGGCGAAGATGTTGCCGCCGCCCTTGCTCGGACGCTCCGCAGCGCTCTGGATCACCTCGGTGTCGCTCACTGCTACCCCACTCCTGTGGCCCGGCGCGCCGGGCGGCGCGGACTGCCGTTCCAGGTCCACTCACGTGGGCCCGCTGCGCGCGGCCCCGCTGGGGTTCACGCTGGCAGGGTAGACAGGACTCGAACCTGCAACCTGCGGTTTTGGAGACCGCTGCGCTACCAATTGCGCCACTACCCTTTGTGTTCGATGCCTGATCTTGCCATACCACGTGCCCTGGAGAGGCGCACGGCATCAGGTGAGCATCGATCACCGAGGCACAACTGTACGGTACCCGGGGCCGTAGGTCGAACTCGTTCCGGACCGGCCCTTGCAGGTCGCGGAAGGTCCCTTGTCCACCGGACGACGGACACCAGGTGCAGCCGAACGGGCGTCCCGCCACGAGGCTCCCACGGAGCATGCTCGAACCATGCAGACATCGGGCACTTCGGCCGTTCGGGTACGCGGCCTCCGCAAGCGGTACGGCAACGCCCGTACCGGGTTCAAGGACGCCGTCGCCGGCCTGGACCTCGACGTCGCCCACGGCGAGATCGTGGCGGTGCTCGGCCCCAACGGCGCGGGCAAGACCACCACCGTCGAGATCCTCGAGGGCTTCCGCGACCGGGACGACGGCGACGTCACCGTGCTCGGTGCGGACCCCAAGGAGGCCGGGCGTGCGTGGCGCGCACGGATCGGCGTGGTCATGCAGGACTCCCGGGACCTGAGCGAGCTCACGGTCCTGGAGAAGGTGCGCTCCACGGCAGCCGCCTACCCGGACTCGCGCGACCCGGCGGAGGTGATCGCCGCCGTCGGCCTCGCGGAGAAGGCGAAGGCCCGAACGCGCGGGCTCTCCGGCGGGCAGCGGCGGCGGCTCGACGTGGCCCTCGGGATCGTCGGCCGGCCCGAGCTGCTCTTCCTGGACGAGCCCACCACCGGGTTCGACCCCGAGGCGCGCCGCTCCTTCTGGGACCTGGTGACCGGGCTGCGCGACGACGGCACCACGATCCTCCTGACCACCCACTACCTGGACGAGGCAGCGCAGCTTGCCGACCGCGTCCTCGTCGTGCGCGACGGCGTCGTGGTGGCCGAGGGCACGCCCGACTCCCTGGGCGGGCCCGGGGCCCGGACGCCGGTCGTCGCCTGGGACGACGGCGGAGTGCGCCGCACCGAGCGCACGGACCGGCCCACCGCTACCGTCGCCCGGCTGATCGCGGCGGCTGGACCCGGCGGCGAGGTACCCGGTCTGTCCGTGACGCGGCCGACGCTCGAGGACGTCTACCTGTCCCTGATCGGCGAGATCCCGACCGACACCGAGGAGGCGGCGTGATGAGCACGACTGCTGCGACGAGCACGACGGCCCGGACCGCGGCGGGCGCGGTCCGGAGGCTGCCCGGCACGCTCCGGCTCGGCCTGGTGCGCGGTGGCGTCGAGCTGCTCCAGTTCGTCCGCGAGCGCGACTCGATGGTGTTCGGCTTCGCCTACCCGATCATCATGCTCGCGATCTTCTCCACGGTCTTCGGTGACGACGACCCGGCTGTGTCGAACGGCGTCAGCGTGAGCTTCGCGCAGTACTTCCTGCCCGGGATGATCGCGACCGGCGTCATGCTCTCGACGTACCAGACGCTCGCCATGTCGATCGCCGTCGAGCGCGACGACGGGACGCTGAAGCGGCTGCGCGCCACACCCCTGCCCGCGACGTCGTACTTCCTGGGCAAGGTGTTCCTGTCGCTGGTCACCGTGCTCGCGCAGACCGCGCTGCTGCTCGCGGTCGCGGCACTCGCCTTCGACGTGCCCCTGCCCGACGACGTGGAGCACTGGGTCACGTTCGCGTGGGTGTTCGTGCTCGGGACGGCGGCGGGGGCGGTGTGCGGCGTCGCGTACTCGTCGGTGCCCCGGTCCGGCCGGTCCGCGAGCGCCGTGGTGGTCACGCCGCTGTTGGTGCTGCAGTTCACCTCCGGGGTGTTCTTCCCGGTGACCCAGCTCCCGGGGTGGATGCTCGACCTGTCCTCGATCTTCCCGCTGAAGTGGATCGCGCAGGGCATGCGGTCGGTGTTCCTCCCGGAGGCGTTCGCGGCGGCGGAGCCGGCCGGCTCCTGGCAGCACGGCGCGACGGCTGCTGTACTGGCGGCATGGCTGGTGGTAGCGCTCGTGGTCGGCACCCGGACGTTCCGGTGGCGACGGCACGATGACGGCTGACGGAACTGCGGCTGCCGGCATCCCCGCGGGCGAGACGGCCGGTGGCAGCTCGGCGGGCGAGGCAGCGGCGGACGGGCCCTCCGTGAACCTGCTGTACGCCGGGTGGGAGCAGCAGGTGCGGTGGTGGGACGCGGCGTTCGGCGTGATCGTCGCGCTGACCGCCGTCGCCCTGGTGCTGGAGGGCACGCGCGGTGTGTCGCTCGTGGTCGCGCTCGCCGCGCTGGCCGCGATCGTGGTCGCGTACCTGCTGTGGGGTGCGCGGGCGGCGCGGACCAGGGAGCGGCGGCTCGCCATCGCCTACCTGGTGGTGCTGGTCCTGGGTACCGGGGTGGCCGTGTCGCAGGCGGGCATCGCGACGTTCCTGATGTTCATCGCGTTCGCGCAGGTGTGGATGCTGCTCGAGACGATCCGGCAGGGCGTGATCGGCTGCGTCGTGCTCGCCGTCTCGGTGACGGTCGGCATCGTCGCCGCGTACGGCTTCGACGCCGCCGTGGTGCTCAGCGTGGTGCCGCAGATGTTCGTGACGCTCCTGTTCGCGGTCGCCCTGGGGCTCTGGTTCCATCTCGCGATGCGGCGCGCCGAGGAGCACGCCCGGCTGCTCGACGAGCTGCGCGCGGCGCAGGCGGAGCTCGCGCGGACCAACCACGAGGCGGGCGTCGTGGCCGAGCGCGAACGGCTCGCCCGGGAGATCCACGACACGCTCGCCCAGGGCTTCACGAGCGTGGTCATGCAGGCGCAGGCCGCGACGGCCGCCCTCGACCTCGGGGACGACGCCGCCGTGCGCGAGCGGCTGCACCTCGTCGAGGACACGGCCCGCGACAACCTGGCCGAGGCGCGTGCCCTGGTGGCCGCCTTCGCGCCCGTGGCGCTGCAGGACGCCTCGCTCCCGCAGGCGCTGAGGAGGCTCACGGAGCGGTACGCCCTGGAGACCGAGCAGGTGGTGAGCTTCGAGGCCGACGGCGTCGGGCCGCTCCCGCCGGCCACCGAGGTGGTGCTGCTGCGGGCCGCGCAGGAGGCGCTGACGAACGTGCGGCGGCACGCGCGGGCCATGACCGTCGCCGTGCGCCTGGCGCGGGCTGAGGGGGCAGTGATCCTCACCGTCGCCGATGACGGGCGGGGTTTCGGGGCGGAGGTCTCGGACGGGTTCGGGCTGGCCGGGATGCGCGACCGGGTGCGGTCGGCGGGCGGCACGCTGTCGGTGAGGTCCGAGGCCGGCGCCGGGACGACGCTGCGGGTCCGGGTGCCGGTCGAGGACGCGGCCGACCCCGCCCAGGGAAGCGAGGCGGGATCGCCCGGGAGGACAGGATCGGACGGCAAGGCGGGATCGGGCGACGGGACCAGGGCCGTGGAGCCCGCCCGCGACGGGACACGGGGGGTGGCGGGATGATCCGGGTGCTGGTGGTGGACGACCATCCGGTGGTGCGGTCGGGCCTGGCGGGCATGCTGACGGTGGAGGACGACCTCGAGGTCGTGGGCGAGGCCGCCGACGGGCACGAGGCGGTGGCGCTGGCCGCCGAGCTCCGGCCCGACGTGGTGCTCATGGATCTGCGGATGCCCGTACTCGACGGCGTCGCGGCGACCGCCGAGATCGTCGGCACGGGCCCGCGCGTGGTGGTGCTGACGACGTACGACACCGACGCCGACATCCTGCGGGCCGTCGAAGCCGGGGCGACCGGCTACCTGCTCAAGGACACGCCCCGCGCGGTGCTCGTCGCGGGCGTGCGCGCAGCGGCCCGCGGCGAGACGGTGCTGGCGCCGAGCGTGGCGACACGCCTGGTCAGCTCGGTCCGCACGGCTGCCGAACGGCCCTCGGCGCGGGAGACCGAGGTGCTGGGGCTGGTGGCCCGTGGGCGGTCGAACTCGGAGGTCGGGCGCGAGCTGTCCATCACCGAGGCCACGGTCAAGACGCACCTGCTCCGCGCGTTCGCCAAGCTGGGCGTCGCGGATCGGACGGCGGCCGTGACGGTGGCTCGGGAGCGCGGCTGGATCGCCTGAGCTTTCGGCGACGGCACACGGCGCCTGCCGCTAGGTTGCCCGCATGAACAACTCGGGCGAAATCGACATCACTGCACGCGTCGAGGCGGCGGTCGCGTCGGCGATCTACGACATGGTGCTGCCGATCGACACCATGGGCGTGACCTTCCACGACGGCGCGCTGGACGACGTCACCGAGGCCTACCGGGCCGCGCCGGACGCCACCCTCGCGGCGGCGGACGCGCGGTTCGCGGCGCACATGGCGACGGTCGCGGAGACAGGTTCGGACGACGAGGCCGAGGGGCCGATGCTCCGGGCGCGCGCCGCGATGGCCCTCAAGGAGCGCCTCAAGGAGCTGTGACGAGCGGCCCG
>NZ_JBHWZO010000174.1:0-13062 GCF_042728455.1 Promicromonospora sp. NPDC060204 | reverse complement strand
GTGGGGTTTTTTGGCCCCCCCGGGGCGGGGGTGGGGACAAATAGCCAGCACTCAACGGGTTGGGTGGGCGGTCAGGGGTGGGGGAAGAAGGCGCGGATGTCCTCGACCAGGACCTCGGGGACCTCCATCGCCGCGTAGTGGCCGCCCTTCGGGTACTCGGACCAGTGCTCGATGCGGGCGTTGTCGCGCTCGGCGAAGGCCCGGATCGTCTTGAAGTCGTCGGCGAAGACGGCGACGCCGATCCGGCCCTGGCTCACCACCGGCTCCGCGCCGGACCGCGCCTCGGTGTAGTGGTAGCGCGTCGAGGTGGCCGAGGTGTTGGTCAGCCAGTACAGGGTGACCTGCGCCAGGACCTGGTCGCGGGACACCAGGCTCGTGCCGTTGCCGAAGCTCTCGAACAGCTCGTTGTAGGCGAGCTGCCCGACCGGCGAGTCGCTGAGCGCCGCGGCCACGGTCTGCGGCCGGGAGCCGTTCATCGTGTTGTACGCGCCCACGCTCTGGAACCACTGCAGGTGCTCCAGCGCCGCGAACTCCTTGGGGCCGAACCCGTCCATCTCGCCGTCGGCGCCCGACGGGAACGAGAAGAGCTGGAGCAGGTGCGCGCCCAGGAAACCCTCGGGGTCGAGCACCGCCAGCTCACGGCCGATCATCGCGCCCGCGTCGCTGCCGTGGGTGCCGTAGGACTCGTAGCCGAGCCGGCGCATCAGGGTGTCCCAGGTGCGGGCGACGCGGGCCATGGTCCAGGTGCCGCCGTCGGCCGGCTCGCTCAGCGGGGTGCTGAAGCCGAAGCCGGGGATGGACGGGACGACGACGTCGAAGGCGTCCTCGGCGCGGCCGCCGTGCGCGACGGGGTCGGTGAGCGGGCCGATCATGTCGAGGAAGTCGAGCACCGAGCCCGGGTAGGTGTGGGTCAGGAGCAGCGCCCGCGCGCCTGGCTCGGCCGAGCGGACGTGCAGGAAGTGGACGTTCTGGCCGTCGATGTCGGTCAGGAACTGCGGGAACGCGTTGACGCGCTCCTCGACCGCGCGCCAGTCGAAGTCGTCGCGCCACTGCTCGACCGACTCGCGCAGGTAGGACTCCGGCGTGCCGTAGTCCCAGGAGTCGCCCGGCGCGGCCGGGGCGAAGCGGGTGCGGGCGAGACGGTCGTTCAGGTCGTCGAGGTCGGCCTGGGGGATGTCGATGCGGAAGGGGCGGATGCTGGTGTCGTTGGTGTTCATGTCTCCGACACTACGAGCGGTTCAGGAACAGTTCTTTCCTCTATTCTGAACGGGTTCCCGATCTTTTTTCAGATGCCGGTGAGGGGCCGCGATGACTGAGGAGCCGCGATGACTGAGGAGCCACGATGACGACGACGGCGGGGCGGCTGCTCGCCCTCCTGGGTCTGCTCCAGTCCCGCGCCGAGTGGACCGGGCCCGAGCTCGCGGCGCGGCTCGACGTCACCGACCGCACGGTGCGCAACGACGTCGCGCGCCTGCGTGACCTCGGCTACCCGGTGGACTCCGTGCGCGGCCCCGGCGGCCGCTACCGGCTGGGGGTGGGCGGCAAGCTGCCCCCGCTGGTGCTCGACGACGAGGAGGCGGTCGCCATCGCGGTCGGGCTGCGGGCCGCGAACACCGTGGCGGGCATCGAGGAGTCCAGCGCCCGCGCGCTCGGCAAGCTGGAGCAGGTGCTGCCGGACCGGCTGCGGCACCAGGTCGCCGCGCTGCGCGACGCGACGGACGCCGGGCCGGTGAACACCGACAGCAACGTCGAGGACCCCGTCGTAGACCCGGCGCTGCTCACCGAGCTGGCCGCGGCGATCCGCGACCACCAGGGCCTGCGCTTCTGGTTCCGCGAGGAGCCGCGGGAGGTGGAGCCCGTCCGGCTCGTGGCGTGGCAGCGCCGCTGGTACCTCGTGGGGCGGGACGTCGGCTCGGGGCGCTGGGAGCCCTTCCGCGTGGACTGGCTGGAACTGCGCCGGCCCGGCGGACGCCGCTTCACGCCCGTGGAGCCGCCGTTCGACCTGACCGAGTTCGTGGTGCGCGAGGTGGCCCGGACAGGTTGGGCGGTGCACACGCGGATCGTCGTGCACGCCCCGGCGCACGAGGTGCTCGACCGCATCAACCCGGCCGTGGGCACGGTGGAGCCGCGGGACGACACGTCCTGCCTGCTGGTCACCGGCGGGGACAGCATCGAGACGGTGGCCGTGTGGATCGGCATGCTCGGCCTCGACTTCACCGTCACCGGGCCGCCGGGCCTCGTGGACCACCTGAACGTGCTGTCCAGGCGGTACGCGGCGGCGGCGTCGGGCTGACCTAGCCGAGCATGCCCCGCAGCATCGCCCCGAGGATCCGGGACAGGCGCGGTTCGACCTCCACCAGGGCGTGCGCGAGCCGCGGGTCGGAGCGGTAGAGCGCGGCGACCTCCGGGCCCGGCGTCGCGATCTGGTGGAAGGTGCCGGCCATCGAGGTGGCGGCCGCGACCAGGTCGACGCCGTCCTGCTCCGTCAGGGCGGGCAGCGCGGCGCGGACCGCCGGGACGATCTGGCCCAGGCCGTCGCGCGTGACCAGCTTGAACTCCCGCACCTTCTCCACCGACACGTTGCGTTCGAGGTTCAGCGGCGTCTGCGCGAGCAGGTCGCAGAACATCCCGCGCTCCGCCAGGGTCGAGGCGAACGCGGCGGCGACGGCGTCGGCGATGTTGCTGGCGTCTGCGGCGTCTGCGGCGCCGTCGACGTCCGGCCGCGCCAGGGTGCGCACCCGGGCGGCGAGGGCCGGCGCCCAGTCCTGCCAGCCCTCGGCGGTGAGCCGCAGGAAGATCTCCTCGCGCGTCTCGAAGTACCGCAGCATCGCGGACTTGTGCATGTCCACGGCGGACGCGATGTCGGTCAGCGTCACCTCTCGGATGCCGCGCTCGGAGCCGAGCCGGCGGGCGGCGTCCAGGATGGCGGCCTCGCGGAGCAGCTTGGCCTCGGGGGAGCGGGCGCGCTGGAAGTCGGGAGTCGTCATGCTCACATGTTAGCGCAACGGGGTTGCGTAAGTTAGAGCAACGGTGTTTTATTAACGACATGCAGAAGACATGGTTCATCACCGGCTCGTCCCGCGGCTTCGGCCGTTCCCTCGTCCTCGCCGCGCTCGCCGCCGGCGACCGGGTCGCCGCCACGGCGCGCCGCCCCGAACAGCTCGACGACCTCGTCGCCGAGTACGGCGAGCGGATCCTCCCGCTCCGCCTCGACGTGACCGACCAGGACGGCGCCCGCGCCGCGCTGGCCGAGGCCGCCGCCCGGTTCGGGCGCGTCGACGTCATCGTCAACAACGCCGGCTACGCCAACGTGGCCCCGATCGAGACGGCGGACGACGCCGACGTCCGCACCCAGTTCGAGACCAACTTCTGGGGCGTCTACAACGTGTCCAAGGCGGCGATCCCGCTGCTGCGGCAGCAGGGCGGCGGCCTCGTGATCCAGTTCTCCTCGGTGGGCGGCCGGGTCGGCGGCTCGCCGGGCATCGCGTCCTACCAGGCGGCGAAGTTCGCCATCGACGGCTTCAGCCGGGTGCTCCGCGCCGAGACGGCGCCGTTCGGCGTCAAGGTGCTCGTCGTCGAGCCGAGCGGGTTCCGCACCGACTGGGCCGGCGCGTCCATGACCGTGCACGACGCCCCCGCCGGGTACGAGTCCACCGTGGGCGCCATGAACGCCCGCATGCGCCAGGCCGGCGCGGGTGCGGCGGGCGACCCGGCCCGGGCCGCCCAGATCCTCGTCGCGCTCGCCTCGCGCGACGACCTGCCCGACAACCTGCCGCTCGGCGTGAACGCCACCGAGATGTCCGTGGCGCAGGACCGCCGGCTCCTGGAGTCGGACCGGCGCTGGAGCGCAGTGAGCCGGTCCGCCGACTTCGCCGAGCCGTTCCCGGCGGAGCTCCCGGCCGTCGTCGCGGCCGAGGTCGAGGTCCGGGGCTGACGTGCCGACCTCGTCGCCGGGACCCAGGATGTGATCGTGGACGCCGCAACGCTGCTCGACGAGGTGCGCAGGGCCTTCGCCGGCACGCCGACGGGTCGTGAGCTGGGGTTGCTCGACGCCGAGGTCGCGGGCGACACGCTCCGCGTGACGTTCGCGGGCGGCTCGGGCGGCCCGGCCGACGTCGGCGGCTCCTTCGGCGCACGCGTCCCGCTACCCCGTGGCGCCGACGACCCGCGCTGGACGACCTGGGATCCCGCGACCGTCGAGGAGTGGGTCATGTACGCGGTCGTGCAGGCGATCGCCGAGGAGTACCTGACCGGTGGCGCCCGTCGAGGAACCCGGGATCCGGGCGACGGCGTCACCTGGCTCGTCCTCGACGCGTAGCCAGACGGGGCCGGATCGCTCGTCTGCTCATCTGTGAGGTTCGTCGTGCTCATCTGTTAGCCTGGCCGCTGTTCAACGGAGTCGAAGGGCGGCGGAGGAGCACGATGACGGCACTCGACGAGGAGACCGTGGGCAGCCTGGTGGCGTCCGCGCCGCAGGGCGCGGACCTGACGGTGCCCACCTACGACCGGTCCCGGCTCACCACCGGGATCGTCCATCTCGGGGTGGGCGGCTTCCACCGCGCGCACCAGGCGATGTACCTCGACCGGCTGATGGCCGAGGGCAAGGCGCTCGACTGGGCGGTCTGCGGCGTCGGCGTGCTGCCGGGCGATGCCCGCATGCGCGACGCGCTGGCCGCCCAGGACGGCCTCTACACCCTCGTGCTCAAGCACCCGGACGGGCGCCTGGAGGCCCGCGTCATCGGGTCGATCAAGGAGTACCTGCTCGCCCCCGACGACCCGGAGGCGGTGCTGGAGAAGATGGCCTCGCCCGAGGTGCGCATCGTCTCGCTCACCGTCACCGAGGGCGGGTACAACATCCACCACGTGACGGGCGAGTTCGACCTGGCCGACCCGGCGGTCGCGGCCGACCTGGCCGACGGCGCCGTCCCGGCGACGACGTTCGGCCTGGTCACCGAGGCCCTGCGCCGCCGCCGCGAGCGGGGCGTGCCGCCGTTCACCGTGATGAGCTGCGACAACATCCAGGGCAACGGCGAGGTGGCGCGCCGCGCCTTCACCACGTTCGCCCGCGCCAAGGACGCCGCCCTGGCGGCCTGGATCGAGGAGCATGTCGCTTTCCCGAGCTCCATGGTCGACCGCATCACCCCGGTCACCACGGACGCCGACCGCGCGATGGTGGCCGAGCGCTTCGGCGTCGACGACGCCTGGCCCGTCGTGGCCGAGCCGTTCGAGCAGTGGGCGCTGGAGGACACCTTCCCGACCGGCCGGCCCCCGTTCGAGGACGCCGGCGTGCAGGTGGTGTCCGACGTCGAGCCGTACGAGCTGATGAAACTCCGCCTGCTCAACGCCAGCCACCAGGCCCTCTGCTACGTCGGTTATCTCGCCGGGCACCGGTACGCGCACGAGGTCGCCGGCCAGGACCTGTTCGCCCGGTTCCTGCGCGGGTACATGGACCGCGAGGGCACGCCCACGCTGGAGCCGGTGCCCGGCATCGACCTGGACGCGTACAAGACCACGCTGATCGAGCGGTTCGCGAACCCGCACGTCGCGGACACGCTGGCGCGGCTGTGCGCCGAGTCGTCGGACCGCATCCCCAAGTGGCTGCTGCCCGTCGTCCGGTACCACCTGGAGCACGGCGGGCCGATCGAGCACGCGGCGCTGGTCGTGGCCTCCTGGGCCCGCTACGACGAGGGGGTGGACGAGGTCGGCGAGCCCATCGAGATCGTCGACCGCCTCGCCGACCGGCTGCACCGCGCCGCCCTGGCGCAGGCGGAGGATCCGCTCGCGTTCCTGCGGGACCGCGAGGTGTTCGGCGACCTGGTCGACGACGAGCGGTTCACCGCCGCCTACCTCGCGGCGCTGGACGCCCTGCACCAGAAGGGCGCCCGCGCCACGGTCGAGGAGCTCGTCGCCCGCGCCTGATCCCCGTGTCAGACGTGCAGGTCCCCCGGGGGGCCTGCACGTCTGACATGTCAGGGGGTGAGGGTCTCCAGCGCGGTCGCCGCGGCGTCGTCCACCACCAGAGTGTCGGCGACGCCGCCGTTCACCGCGGCCAGCAGGCCGGGCGCGACGGCGGACCCGTAGCCGATCGCGATGACGCGGGGCGTGGCGGCGAGCTGTTCGAGCGTCACGCCCACCACGCGCTCGTCGAGGCTGGTCCGCACGGGCCGGCCCGCGGCGTCGAACAGGCGGCCCGAGCACTCGGCGATCGCGCCCGCCGCCGTGGCGGCCTGCTGTTCCTCGGTGCTGATCTGCGGGAACACGGTGGAGCTGCGCTCCGACCAGTGGCCGATCGCGACCACGGCGACGTCCAGGTGGTCGGCCCGCGCGAGCGCGTCGGCGATCTCGGGCTGCCGGCGCAGGCCCGCGGCCGTCGCGGCGTCGGCCACGAGCAGCGGCGACCAGACGGGCCAGGTGCGCACACCCGGCATCTGCGCGAACGTGCTGATGAGGGCCAGCGAGTTGCCGCTGCCCTCGACGGGCAGGGCCCCGACGAGCTGGACGACGTCGCACTGGGGGAGCTGCCCGATGTGCCGCACCGCGGCCTCGACCGTGCGCGACCACGACACGCCCACGGTCATGCCCTCGGCGATGTGCTCCCGCACGGCGCGGGCGAGCTCGACCGCGACGTTCTCGCGGGTGGCGACGGCGTCGGCGCCGCTGGGCGCGACGAGGATCTCGCGTGCGCCGAGCCGGGCGGCGAGACGGGCGCCACGCTCGCCGTCGGCCCGTGGCGCGGTGATCTCGATGCGCACCACGCCCTGCTCCCGGGCCTGCGCCAGCAGCCGCGCCACCTGGAAGCGGGAGATGCCGCGGTCGCGCGCGATGTCCACCTTGGACTTGCCGTCGAGGTAGTAGTCCGTGCTCACCTCGACCATGAGGTTCGTGTCGTTCTGGGGCACCTGCGTCCTCACTCCCGCAGGCCGGCAGCGGGAACCATTTGAGCGACTTCTGAGCGGGGGGCCTTGCTCACCTGAGCATACCCAACTACTCTGCGGATGCAGATGAGCAGTTCCATATTCTCAAATGAGCGTGGCGGAGAGGCTGCGCCGAGGAGAGGACGAGGATGTTCCGACCTCCGAGGGGTTCTTCGGTGAGAGTCGCGGCGACCGCCGCGACGGCCGCCGCCGCGCTGGCCCTGTCCGGCTGTGCCGGGGCGGGCGCTGTGGGCGGCGACGACGGCGAGCAGATCGTCGTCGCGATCGTCTCCAACCCGCAGATGCAGGACGCGATCTCGTTGCAGGACGAGTTCCGTGCCGCGCACCCGGGCGTCGACGTGCGCTTCGTGTCGCTGCCCGAGAACGAGGCCCGGGCCAAGATCACCGCGTCCGTGGCGACCGGCGGCGGTGAGTTCGACGTCGTCATGATCTCCAACTACGAGACGCCCATGTGGGCCGAGAACGGCTGGATCGAGAACCTCCAGCCGTACATCGACGCCACGGGGGGGTACGACGCCGAGGACTTCGTCCCCAGCGTCCGCGAGGCCCTCTCGCGCGACGGCGACATGTACTCCGTGCCGTTCTACGGCGAGTCGTCGTTCCTGGCCTACCGCGCCGACCTGTTCGAGCAGGCCGGGCTGGAGATGCCCACCCATCCGACGTGGGACGAGGTACGCGACCTCGCCGCCGAGCTGAACGACCCGGCCGAGGACTTCTCGGGCATCTGCCTGCGCGGCCTGGCCGGCTGGGGCGAGGTCATGGCCCCGATGAGCACCGCGATCAACACGTTCGGCGGCGGCTGGTTCGACGAGGACTGGAACGCGACCCTCGACTCGCCCGAGAGCCGCGAGGCCATCGAGACCTACGTCGACACCGTGCAGACCTCCGGGCAGCCCGGCGCGGCGACGTCCGGCTTCGGCGACTGCCTCACCCGGTTCGCCCAGGGCCAGTCGGCCATGTGGTACGACGCCACGTCGATGGTCTCGTCGATCGAGGACCCGGCGTCCTCCACGGTGGCGGGCAAGGTCGGCTACGCGCCCGCGCCCGTGGCGGACACCGAGTCGGCGGGCTGGCTCTACAGCTGGTCGCTCGCCATCCCGTCCACCAGCGAGCACAAGGACGCCGCCTGGGACTTCGTGTCCTGGATGACCAACAAGGAGTACATCCAGCTGGTCGGCGACACGATCGGCTGGGAGCGGGTCCCGCCGGGCAGCCGGCTGTCCACCTACGAGATCCCCGAGTACGCGGAGGTCTCGCAGGCCTATGCCGACGCCACCCTGGAGTCGATGGGCGGGGCCACGCAGGAGGCCGCGATGACCCACCCGGTGCCCTACCCGGGCATCCAGTTCGTCGGCATCCCCGAGTTCCAGGACCTCGGCACCCGCGTGGGCCAGCAGATGTCCGCGGCGATCGCCGGCCAGGTGACCGTGGACGAGGCCATCGCACAGTCCCAGCGCTACGCCGAGACCGTGGCGGAGACCTACCGGGCCCAGGAGGGGAAATGAGCACCTCGACCATCGACCGGCTGGAGAGCTCGCGCCGCGCCGCCCGCGCGTCGGCGTCCGAACGCTCGATCAGCAAGGCCGAGGGGTGGCGCCGCCGCGGCCCGCTCCTGCCCGCGCTGATCTTCACCGTCATCGTCACGCAGCTGCCGTTCCTGGTGACGATCTGGTACTCCCTGCGCTCGCAGAACCTGCTGCGGCCGGGTGAGGACCTCTTCGTGGGCCTGTCGAACTACATCGACATCGCCCAGGACTCGACGTTCCGCCAGACGGCGCTGAACTCGGTGGTCATCACCCTCGGCTGCGTGCTGGTGGCGATGGTGCTCGGGATCGTGCTGGCGCTGCTGCTGGACCGGCCGTTCCTCGGCCGGGGCGTGGCCCGCACCATGCTCATCACGCCGTTCCTGGTGATGCCGGTGGCGACGTCGGTGCTGTGGTCCGTCGCGCTGCTGAACCCCACCTACGGCCTGCTCAACTGGACGCTCGGGCTGTTCGGGATCGAGGCGGTCGACTGGACCTCCACCTACCCGATCATCGCGATCCTCATGGCGCTGGTCTGGCAGTGGACGCCGTTCATGATGCTGCTCGTGCTCGCCGGGCTCCAGGCCCAGGCGAAGGACGTGCTGGAGGCTGCGGCGGTCGACGGCGCCGGCCCGTGGCGGGTCTTCCGCTCGATCACGCTGCCGCACCTGCGGCGGTACATCGAGCTGGGCGTGCTGCTCGGCGTCATCTACGTGGTCAACACGTTCGACCAGATCTACCTGATGACGGCGGGCGGCCCCGGTACCGCCAGCGCCAACCTGCCGTTCTACATCTATCAGCGCGCGTTCCTCGGGTTCGACATCGGGCAGGCCGCCGCCATGGGCGTCGTCGTCGTGATCGCCACGATCATCGTGGCCTCCGCCGCGCTGCGCCTCATCTTCCGCAGCTTCGAGGTCAAGGAGTGAGCATGTCCGACGTGACGCGCGCGTACCGCCGTCGAACCACCGGTGGCGTGCTGACCACGCTGACCTGGTTGCTGGCGCTCGCCTTCTTCTTCCCGGTCGCCTGGATGGCCATGACGGCGTTCAAGCAGGAGAACCAGGCGGCGTCCGACCCGCCGACGTGGTTCTTCACGCCGACGCTCGACCAGTTCCGGGCCGTGATCGAGGGCGGGTCCGGGGTCTACGTGGCCAACTCGGCCATCGCGACCGGCGTCTCGACCGTGCTGGTGCTGCTGCTGGGCATCCCGGCGGCGTACGCGCTGTCGATCCGGCCGGTGGAGAAGGTCAGCGACGTGCTGTTCTTCTTCATCTCCACCAAGATGCTGCCCGTCGTGGCCGTCATCGTGCCGATCTACGTGGTGGCCGGGCAGCTCAAGGTGCTCGACAACATCTGGACCCTCGTGGTCCTGTACACCGCGATGAACCTGCCGATCGCGGTGTGGATGATGCGCTCGTTCTTCCTGGAGGTGCCGGGGGAGGTGCTGGAGGCGGCGTCCGTCGACGGCGCCGGGCTGATGCGGACCCTGCGGTCCGTGCTCATCCCGATGGTGGCGCCCGGCATCGCGGCGACCGCGCTGATCTGCGTGATCTTCTCGTGGAACGAGTTCTTCTTCGCCCTGAACCTCACCGCCTCGCGGGCGGCGACCGTGCCGGTGCTCATCGTGTCGACCATGACGAGCGAGGGCCTGTTCCTGGCCCGGCTGTGCGCGGCGGCGCTGCTGGCGTCGCTGCCGGTGATCATCGCGGGCTGGGTGGCGCAGAAGCAGCTCGTGCGGGGGCTGTCGATGGGTGCGATCAAGTAGGGGTTGGTCGGTGCGGAAGTTGCCGTCTACCCAGTGATTGGGCCCGAAACCACGTCGGTTTCGGGCCCAATCGCTGGGTAGACCAATGTGCTGGAGCAGGGCCGGCGGCGGCGTCGACGGTGGTGGTATGGGCGGGGCCGCCGGACTGACTCTCGTTCAGCAGGCCGGGGGCGACCGCTTGGTGGGCGGATGCGGCCGCCTGGAGCCTGCTGAATCGAAGTTAGTAGCGCGGGCGCTGTGCGGCGGGATCGAAGTGTCGGATGTCGGCAGAATTCCCTACTTTTTCTGTCGGGTACTTGCCGGAGAAAATCGGCGCTCGTTCGATGGGTGGCATGCGCCTTGGATCAGATCAACGGAGACCGGTCCGCACCGGGTGGGTGGCGGCGTTCGCCGCGGCAGTTCTGGCCGGCGGCCTCGCCCCGGCCGCGGTCGCTGACGCCGCCGACGTCGCGCCGTCCGCCGCCTCACTGACGTCCGCCCGACCGGCCGCCGCCCCCGACACCTACACCAACCCCGTCACCGCCGGGGTCACTGACACCTTTCCTGACCCGGCGGTGATCCGCGGCAAGGACGGTGCCTGGTACGCCTACGGCACGCAGAACCCGGTGTTCAACAGCCAGGGGGAAGCGGGGGAGCGGATCCTGCCGATCCTGCGCTCGGCGGACCTGGTGACCTGGGAGTATGCGGGCGAGGTGATCCAGCCGGACGACGTCCCGACGACATGGCGCGCCAACTCGCGCGCCTGGGCGCCGGACATCCGCTACGTCGACGGCGAGTACCTGCTCACCTACGGGCTGTCCACGGGCGGCCTGGCCGTGGCTACCGCACCCACGCCCACCGGGCCGTGGGAACACCGCGACGAGCTGCTCGTCCCGTCGGCCCCGATCGACGGCTGCCCCACCGGCAACATCGACCAGGCCCTGTTCACCGACGACGACGGCACGCTCTACCTGTACTGGGGCAGCTACGACGTCGTCTGCGTCTCGGAGCTGACGCCCGGCGCGGGCGAGCTCACCGGACCCGTGACCCAGGTGGCGCAGGGCCGCCGGATGGAGGGCGCGTACGTGGTGCGGCACGACGACCTCTACTACCTGATGTACTCCGACGCGGGCTGCTGCGAGGGCGCGTTCAGCGGCTACACCGTCAAGGTGGGACGCAGCGAGAGCCCGCGCGGCCCGTTCGTGGACGACGACGGCACCGACCTCATGGCCGAGTCCAGCAAGGGCGGCTACGTGCTGACCTCCAACGGCAACGGGTTCGCGGGCCCCGGCCACCACTCGGTGGTCACCGACCTGGCGGGCCAGGACTGGATGGCGTACCACGCGATCCCGACGGCGGACCCCGACTTCCCGCCCGTGGACACCCGCAACGGCGTGCTGAACCTGAGCAAGCGGCCGCTGATGATCGACCGGCTCGACTGGATCGACGGCTGGCCGGTCGTCAACGCGGGCGCCGGTCCGTCGTCGTCCCCGCAGGCCGCGCCCGTGACGGACGGCGCCGTGCGCACCACGTTCGCGGACGGCTCCCTTTCCGGCTGGCGGGCCGACGGCGACGTCGTCGTCCGCGAGGAGACGGACGCGGGGCCGTACGCGGCCCTGGAGAACTCGACCCTGACCAGCCGGGACCGGGCCGCCGGCGATCTGCGCGCGCAGGCGGACCTGCGCGTGACGGACGGCGACGGCGCCGCTGGGCTCACGCTGGGCGCGGGCGCGGGCGCGGGCGCGGGCGGAGGCGCGGGCGCCGGCCGCGTTACCGCCTGGATCGACCGCGCTGCAGGCGAGCTGCGCCTGGAGTCTGGCCGCGGCCCCAAGGCGCAGCGGGCGGCGGCGCCCCTGCCGCCGGACTTCCCGTACGCCGACTGGAACGTCGTGACCCTCGACCGGGACGCGCGGTCCGGCACGTACACGGCCGCCGTCTCCGCCGACAACCTCAAGGAGCCGCTCGGCACGGTCACGCTCACCACGCGCGGGGCCGGCGGCCGCGTCTCGGTCGGCGTCACCGCCCGCGGCGGGGCCGACGCCGACAACGTGAGCCTGGTGCCCGCCGCGCGCCCCGTGACCGAGCGGGTGCCCGACCCCGAGCCGGGGGAGCTGGTGCCGGAGAGCTCGGACGAGTTCGACGGCGACGTCGTGCCAGGTACCGGCGCGCCCGGTACCGGCGCGCCCGGGACCGGCGCAGACGGCACCGGCTGGACCTGGGTGCGCGGCCCGGCGTCCGGCGTCCGCCTGGCGGACGGCGCGCTGACCTGGCCCACGCAGAACGCGGAGCTGTACCAGGGCACCAACACCGCCTCGGTGCTGACCCGCGGCGCCCCCGCGGGGGACTACCTGGTCGAGACGAAGCTGAGTCTCGACGGCGTGGGCGTGAACCGGCAGGCCGGGCTCGTGCTCTACGCGAACGACGACCAGTTCGTGAAGCTGGTGCACTCCCAGCTCGGCCTGCTGCGCAAACCCGGCAGCGCCGCGCAGACGGTGGAGTTCACCAAGGAGGCCGCACGGACGACCAGCAACCCGCCCGTCGCCGCGTACAGCGCGCCGATGTTCGGGGCGGCTCCGGCCGCGACCACGTGGCTGCGGCTGGCCGTGCACCGGGATGCGGCCAACGACGAGTACGAGGTGCGCATGGCGTCCAGCACCGACGGGGAGACCTGGCGGTGGGGCGGCGTCTGGACCCTGCCCGACGACCAGCCGCTGCGGATCGGCCTCGTCTCGATGAACACGGCGGGCGCGACGGCGACCTTCGACTACGTCCGCACGTACACCCAGCCCTGACCAGCCCACCCCGCTTCGTTGAGTGCTGGGTATTTGTTGATTTTTCGGCCGTCAGGCAACAAATACCC
>NZ_JBHWZO010000173.1:0-13107 GCF_042728455.1 Promicromonospora sp. NPDC060204 | reverse complement strand
GCCGCCTCGGTGCGGCCGCGGAGCCGCCGTTTCTCAGCGCCAGCGGGTGGTGAGCCCGAAGCCCACGATGATCAGCCCGAAGCCGACCGCGAGGTTCCACTGGCCGATCTGCGGGATCGGCAGCGCGAGGTCTGCGCTGGTCAGGTAGTACGTCACGATCCAGGCGAGGCCGAGGACCATGAGGCCGACCATGACGGGGGCGAGCCAACGTGGGTTGACCGCCTCACCGGGCAGCGCGACCTTGGCCTCGGCCTTGTCAGCCTTGGGCGTGGCCTTCTTCTTGTTGCGGGACTTCGACTCGGGCACGAGGCGGGCTCCTGTCCTGGGGGGTCTGCCCGACGGGTGTGCCGAGCCGACGTCTGCTTGCTCGTGGACTAGCGTAGTGGTCGACAGCCCGAGTCGTGACCAGACGCGTCCGCGGGTTTGTCGAATGTTGCAGGAGGGACGCGTGTGACCGGACCGGAGCCCACCCCCGCGCCGTCGTCCAAGGGCGGTGCCGGAGGCTTTCTTGGTGCCCTGACCCATGCCCGATGGCGGTCGTGGCTCAGTGTGGGGGCGGTCGCCGTGCTGGCCGGTCTCATGTTCAGCGCCAGCGCCCGGCTGGCCGACGGCGGCGGCGCCGGCAACCGTGACCCGCAGGACCTCGCGCAGCTCGTGGACACCGAGACGAACCGCGTCACCGACCTCACCGAGCGCAGCAGCGAGCTGGACCGCGAGATCGAGGCCCTGAGCGCGCGGGCCGGCACGACCGTGCCGACGCTGGACGACGACGTGGTGCGGCGCGAGGGCGTGGTGTCGGGATCCGAGCAAGTGCGGGGTGCAGGCCTGACCGTGACGCTCGACGACGCGCCGTCGACGTCGGTCGGGGCCGGGCCCGGCGGCGTCGAGCCGCAGCCGGACGACCTCGTCGTGCACCAGCAGGACCTGCAGCACGTCATCAATGCGCTCTGGGCCGGCGGGGCCGAGGCGATGACCCTGCAGGGTGAGCGGGTGACGTCGACGTCGGCGTTCCGGTGCTCCGGAAACATCCTGCTGCTGCACGGCAAGGTCTTCTCACCACCGTACAAGGTGACGGCAGTGGGAGACCCGGCGAAGATGGAGGCGTCGCTCGACGAGTCCGAGGGTGTGCAGACGTACCTCGAGTACGTGGACTGGGTACACCTGGGCTGGGACGTGCGGCGTAGCGACCACCTGGACCTCCCCGCGTACGACGGCGGCGGTCTGCAGTACGCGACGGTTCCCGATGGTACGGAGGTCTTTGGATGACCCACGCGCAGGCCGGCCACAACGTGCCGCTGCCACAGGAGGTGTTCCCCATCGCGTATCAGCGCGGTCCGTCCGGGATGGGGCCGCGCAACGCGCGGCGTCCTCAGTCGTCGGGATCCCCCATGCGGCCCGTCGCCTGGCTGATCGGCGTGATGGGCGAGCTCCTCGTGACGGCAGGTCTGGTGCTCGGGCTGTTCGTGGTGTGGCAGCTCTGGTGGACGGACGTCGAGGGCGCGCGCGCCCAGAGCGAGATCATCGCCGAGATGGACTGGGAGGCCGCGCCGACCGGCCCGCAGACCGCCGAGGAGAACCACGGCCCGCCGCCGGTCATGGCGGAGCCGCCGGACGCAGGCACGCTCTTCGCGCAGATGTACATCCCGCGGTTCGGGGACGACTACGTCAAGCCGATCGCCGAGGGCACGGACAAGGCGACGGTGCTCGACACCATCGGCATCGGGCACTACGTGGGCACCGCCATGCCGGGCGACCTGGGCAACTTCGCGGTCGCGGCGCACCGCACGACCTACGGCAAGCCGTTCAACCAGATCGCCGAGCTCAAGCCCGGCGACCCCCTCGTCGTCCGCACCGAGGACACCTGGTACGTCTACAAGGTGACCGAGTCGCAGATCGTCTACCCGCAGAACGTCGAGGTCATCGCCCCGGTCCCGGGTGTCACCAAGGACGAGCCCATGCCCGAGCTGACGCAGCGGTTCATCACGCTCACCTCCTGCCACCCGATGTTCTCCGCGACCGAGCGGTACATCGTGCACGGTGAGCTCGAGTACTGGTCGCCCGTGGGCGAGGGCAAGCCGAAGGAGCTGGTGAGCTGATGTATGCCCTTCTGTGGCGGGCCATCCCCGGCCCCGGCTGGTTCAAGTTCCTGGTGTGCCTCGTGCTGGCGTTCGGCGTGATCGCCGTGTGCTTCACCCAGTTCTTCCCGTGGCTCAGCGACTACATGCCGTTCAACGACACCACCGTCGGCGCGTAGCATGCCTGCATGACGCGCATCCTCGTCGTCGACAACTACGACTCGTTCGTCTACACGATCGTCGGTTATCTCGACCAGATCGGCGCCCGGACCGTGGTGGTCCGGAACGACGCCGTGCCCACCCCCGACGCCGACGGCCGGTTCTGGTACGACGGCGACGACGGCGCGCCCGTGCCCTACGACGGCGTGCTCGTCTCCCCCGGCCCCGGTACCCCCGCGGAGGCCGGAGCGTCCGAGGACGTGATCCGAGCCTGTTCCCGGTCGCGCACCCCGATGCTCGGCGTCTGCCTCGGGCACCAGGCGCTGGCCGAGGTGTTCGGCGGCAAGGTGACGCACGCGCCGGAGCTCATGCACGGCAAGACGAGCCTCGTGGAGCACTCGGGCCAGGGCGTCCTCGCGGGCCTGCCTGTCCCCTTCACCGCGACGCGCTACCACTCGCTGGCGGTGACGCCGGACAGCGTGCCGGCCGAGCTCGAGGTGACCTGCTCGACGGCGTCGGGCATCGTCATGGGGCTGCAGCACCGCGAGCTGCCGCTGCACGGCGTGCAGTTCCACCCCGAGTCCGTGCTCACCGAGGGCGGGCACCGGCTGCTGGCGAACTGGCTGGAGACCTGCGGCCTCGAGGGCGCCGTGGAGCGGGCACAGGGAATGGCGCCGCTGGTCATCTCCTGACCTGCGACGCCATCGTGTGGTGCGGCCCCTGACCGGTCTCCCGGTCAGGGGCCGACCGCGTTACGGGATGATGTCCTCGCCGTCGCCTTCCGCGCCGCCCTCCGGGCCGGTCGAGATGACGAGGTTGATGTACGAGCCCACGTCGACGGTGGAGCCCGGAGCCGGGTCGGACCGGATCACCTGGCCGGCGGCGAAGATGTCCGAGGACTCCTCCGACGCCTGCTGGCACGTGATCTGCACGCCGGTGCACGCGACCTGGGCCTCGTCGAGCGTCTTGCCGACGAGGTCCGCGGGGACGGTCGTCTCCTTGGGTGCCGGCGCCTCCGCGATGTAGACCGTCACCGAGGTGCCCTGCTTCACGTCGCCGGCCTCGGGGTCGGTGCGTGACACCGTGCCCGGGGTCACCTCGTCGCTCTCCTCGGTGTCCCACTGGATGGTGCCGAGACCGAGGTTCGCGAGCTGTGCCTCGGCGCCCTCCTTGGACTGCCCGACCACGTTCGGGAGCGTGGTGTTGCCGGTCGAGAGGTAGAGGACGACCTCCGAACCCTCCTGCACGGCCAACCCCGCGCCCGGCTCGCTCTTGGTGACCTGGCCCTGGCTGACGTCCGGGCTGTTCTCGGACTCGGTGCCGCTGACCGAGAGGTTCAGCTCCTCGAGCTTGGCCCGGGCGTCCGCCTCGGACAGGTTCTTCAGCTCGGGCATGGTGACCTGGCCCGGCGCGCCCGCGACGAAGACGGTGACCGTCGAGTCCGGCTCGACCTCCTCGCCCGCGCCCGGGTCGGTCGTGCCGGTCGTCTGGCCCTCGTCGAGGTCGGACTCCTTGTCGATGGCCTTCTGGAACGTCAGCCCGGCGGCCTCGATCTGTGCCTTCGCCTCGTCGGCGGTGATGCCCTCCGCGATCGTGGGCACGGCGACCGTCGTCGGCTCCTCCTCGCCACCGCCGTTGATGACCATGGCGATGATGATGGCCGCGACCGCCGCGAGGGCGATCCCGAGCAGCCACCACATGAGGGCCTTGCTCTTCTTCTCGGGCTCTCGCTGACCGTTGCGGGTCTGCGGGCCGGGGTAGCCGTTGCCCGGCGTGATCGGGCTCTGCTGCGCGGTCGCGGGGCCCCAGTTGCCCTGGCCCGGCGTCATGACCTGCGTGGCCCCGTAGGCGGGCTGGCCCGCGACCTGGGTCGCGCCCATCATCGCGGCACCGACCATGGGTGCGGTGACCTGGCCGCCGCGCATCGCGGCCTCCAGGTCGCGGCGGAACTCCGCGGCGGTGCTGTAGCGGTGGTCCCGGTCCTTGGTGAGGGCCTTGAGCGTAATGCGGTCCAGCACGTCGGGGACGTCGGTCGCGACCTCGGACGGGCGCTGCGGCTCCTGGCCCACGTGCTGGTAGGCGACCGCCACGGGCGAGTCGCCCTGGAACGGCGGACGGCCGGTGAGCAGCTCGAACAGCATGCAACCGGTCGAGTACAGGTCGGAGCGCGTGTCCACCTGCTCGCCCCGGGCCTGCTCGGGCGACAGGTACTGCGCGGTGCCGATCACGGCGTTCGTCTGCGTCATGGTCGCGGCGGAGTCGGCCATGGCCCGGGCGATGCCGAAGTCCATCACCTTGACCGCGCCCGTGGGCGTGATCATCACGTTCGCGGGCTTGATGTCGCGGTGCACGATGCCCGCGTGGTGGGAGTACTCCAGCGCGCTCAGCACGCCGACCGTGATCTCCACGGCCTCCTCGATCGGAACGGCCGAGCCGTCGGTCAGGATGTCGCGGACCGTGTGGCCCTCGACGTACTCCATGACGATGAACGGCACGTGCACGTCCTCGCCGGCGGCGTTCTGGTGGATGTCCTCGCCGGTGTCGTACACGGCGACGACGGCCGGGTGGTTCAGCGCAGCAGCCGACTGGGCCTCGCGCCGGAAGCGCGTGAGGAACGACGGGTCGCGAGCGAGGTCGGAACGGAGCACCTTGATCGCGACGGTACGACCGAGACGGGTGTCGTGGCCGATGTGTACCTCGGCCATGCCGCCACGGCCGACGAGCTCGCCGACCTCATAACGGCCGGCGAGTACGCGGGGCGTGTTCTCCACCACTCATAGGTCCTTTGATGTCGTGGCCGTCTGCCTCAGGGCATACGACTCGTTGAGGAGCATCATCCCAGAAGCGGCCAGTCCGGCCGCTGCCGGGGGATTCAGCGTTTCGGCGTAGATTTCGGAGGAACCCCACGGCTCCCGCAGAGCGCCGTCGTCGCCGCCCCCGGTGACCAGCATGATGAGGATGACCACGAGCAACAGCCCGACCAGTGCGACGAGCGGCCAGGACACCCGGATCCCCAGGCGATCCTCGATCCCGTTCACCCAGCCCTGGATGTCGGACGACAGGCTGCGCCGTCCCTTCCCAGGGTGCCCTCCCGAGCGCCCCTGCTGGGGGACCCGCCGCCCGTCCTGGCGTGTCGAGTGCAGGTCGCGGCGCGACGGGTAGGCCCGCGCGGCCCCGTTCCCCGTGCCCGCGGCCGGCGGGACGTACCCGGGTGCTGCGGGCCCGCCGTAGGAGTCTGAGCCGTAGGCGCCCGACGTCGTGCCGTACCCGGCCGAGTCGGAACCGTACCCCGCCGAGTCCGAACCGTATCCGGCGGAGTCGGTGCCGTACCCGGTCGAGCCGTATCCCCCGGACGCGGGTCCGCCGGCCGGGGTGCCCGGAGCCGGTGAGTAGGGGCGTCCGTAGGCGTCCGTCCCGTAGGTGCCCGACGTCGTGCCGTACCCGGCGGAGTCGGAACCGTAGGAGCCGGAGCCGAACGGCCCGGAACCGTAGCCGCCTGCCGGGGTGCCCGGGCCGTAACCGCCCGCGGGGCGCTCGGAACCGTAGCCACCCGCCGCGGAGCCCGAGCCGTAACCGCCGGCGGGCGCCCCCGGGCCGGGGGACGGCTGGGGCGGCGCGGACTGGGCGTTGGCCACGGTCGTGTGCCGCCCGCCGCTGGTCGGGCCGAACGGGGACTGCCTGCGGGCGTGCGAGGGGCCGGGCTGCGGCGCGCTCGGTCGGCCGTTGCCGGAGCGCTGCGTGGTGGAGGCCTGGCCGTCGCGGCGCGAGCGGCGCGCGTAGCGCGAGCTGCCGAACGGGTCCTCGGCGATCTCCGCGGCGAGCATGTCGAGGTGCCGCGCGAGCTGGTCGGCCGAGGCGATGCGCTGCGCCGGGTCCTTCTCCAGCATCTGCGTGATGGTCTCGGCCAGTCCCGGGTGCACCGAGGTCGGCAGCAGCGGCATCGGCGCGTTGACGTGCGCGATCGCGATGTCGACCGGCGTCCGGCCGGTGAAGGGCCGGCGGCCCGCCGTCGCCTCGTAGGCGACCACGCCGAGCGCGTAGATGTCCGACGCGCCCGTGGCCGACTGGCCGACGGCCTGCTCGGGGGACAGATACTGCGCGGTGCCCATGACCATGCCCGTGGCGGTCATGGGCACCTGGTTCTGGGCGACCGAGACGCCGAAGTCGGTGATCTTCACGGTGCCGGAATGCTCCAGCAGGATGTTGCCCGGCTTCACGTCGCGGTGCACCACCCCCGCGAGGTGCGCGGCGTGCAGGCCGCGCGCGGTCTGCGCCAGAATCGGCAGCAGCCGGGCCGGCTGCAGCACCGGCTCCCGTTCGAGCAGGTCGGCGAGCGGCTCGCCCAGGACCAGCTCCATGACGAGGTAGCCGGCGCCGTTCTCCTCGCCGTAGTCGAACATCTGCGCGATGTTGGGGTGGACGAGGGTCGACGAGTTCCGGGCTTCGGTGCGCAGGCGGCGGAGGAAGTCCTCGTTGCCCGTGTACTCCTCGCGGAGCACCTTCACGGCGATCTCGCGCGCGAGCTTCTCGTCGCGCGCGACCCAGACCTCACCCATGCCGCCCATGGCGATGCGCCGCACCAGCTTGTAGCGATCACCCAGCGACAGACCCTCGACCGGTCTCATTTCGAGATCGCCGCCTGCATGATCTGCGCGGCGATCGGGCTGGCGAGGGCGCCACCCGTGGTCTCGTTGGTGGACTGGCCCTCGTTCTCCAGGACCACGGCGACGGCGACCTGCGGGTCGTCGGCCGGCGCGAACGAGGTGAACCACAGCGTGGGCGACCGGGGGTCGTCCTCGGCGGTACCGGTCTTGCCGGCCACCTGGACACCCGGGATCTGCGCGCCCGTGCCGGAGCCGTCCTCGACGACCGCGACCATCATCTCGGTCAGCGCGTCGGCCGTGGACGAGGAGAACGGGCTCTTGTAGCGGTTCGGCTTGGTCTGGCTGACGAGCTCGAGGTCGCTGTCCCGCACGCTCTGGATGAGGTAGGGCTCCATGAGGTCGCCGTCGTTCGCGATGGCCGCCGACATCATGGCCACCTGGAGCGGCGTCAGGCGCAGGTCGCCCTGGCCCATGCCGGACAGCGCGATGCGCGCGGCGGAGTCGTCCTTCGCGGTGTCGGAGAGGCCCGGGTAGGCGCCGACCGACGTGGTCATCGGGATCTCGAGCGACTCGGTGAAGCCGAAGTCCTGGAACATCTGCTGCATGCCGTCCTTGCCCACCGTGTTGGCAAGTCCGAGGAACGCGGTGTTGCAGGAGATCCGGAGGGCGTCCTTGAGCGTCATCGAACCGCTGGCGTCGCAGGTCTCGCCCCCGAAGTTCTGCACCCTACCGTTCGCGTCGGACGTCCCAGGAAGCTGGTAGACATTCGGCGCAGGGATCCGGGTCTCGGGGGACATGCCCTGGTACTCGATGGCGGCGGCCGCCGTCAGCAGCTTGAACGTCGAGCCGGGCGGGTAGATCGCGTTGATCGTGCGGTTGATCGTCGGTCCGTAGACGCTGCGCCGCTCCTCGCCGCCGACCGAGTTGACCTGCGGCTTGGCGTTGAGGACTTCCTCCGCGGCCGCGTTGGCCGCCTTGCTGTCGTGCGAGGACAGCGCGTTCGGGTCGAACGAGGGCTTGGAGACCATCGCGAGGATGGCGCCCGTCTTCGGGTTGATGGCCACGGCCGCGCCGATGTTGTCGCCCAGGGCCTCCCAGGCGGCCTTCTGCACCTTGGGGTCGATCGTGAGCTCGACCGAGGAGCCCTGCGCCTCCTCGCCCGTGATGAGGTTCTGGAGGCGGTCCAGCCACAGCGAGTCGTCCTCGCCCGCCAGGTAGCTGTTCGCGTACCGCTCCATGCCGGTGATGGAGCCGTTGATGCTGAAGTAGCCCGTGACCGGCGCGAACACGGCGGCCGCACCGGCGTCGCCGTCGGAGTAGGTGCGCTGGTACTTGAAGTTGTCGTCCACCGGGACGGACGTGACGATCGGGTCGCCGTTGCTCACGACGATGGGTCCGCGGTCCCGGCCGAGCGCGCTGTAGGTGCCTCGGACGTTCCTGGGATCCTCGTTCAGGCTCTTTGCCTGGACGAACTGGATCCAGGTGGTCGACACCATGAGGGCCAGGAACATCACCATGACGACGGTCGACAGGCGGCGCAGGGTCGCGTTCACAGGTCCACCCCCCGCACGATCTGGGTCGCCTCGTCGGGCGTCGGTCCGCGGCCCGCACCGGCGTCGGTCCCCGCCTGGACCGGGGCCGCACCCGGCCCTCCGACCTCGATCGCGCCGCCGCCCACCACTGCGGGCGCGGGGTCGGCCAGGGTGCCGCGGGTCGGCAGGGCCGACGGTCGCCGGGCGGCGTCGGAGATACGCAGCATGAGGGCGATGACTATCCAGTTCGCGAGCAGGGACGATCCACCCTGCGCCATGAACGGCAGGGTCAGACCGGTGAGCGGGATGATGCGGGTGATGCCGCCCACGACGACGAAGAGCTGCAGCGCCATGACGAACGCGAGGCCGCCCGCGAGCAGCTTGCCGAAGCCGTCACGCACGCCGATCGCGTGGCGCAGGCCGCGCTGCACGATCACCAGGTAGATCAGCAGGATCGCCAGCAGGCCGGTGAGGCCGAGCTCCTCGCCGAGGGCGGCGTACACGAAGTCGGAGAAGGCGAACGGCACGCGGTCCGGGAACCCCTCGCCCCAGCCGGCGCCGAACATGCCGCCGTACGCCATGCCGAACATGCCCTGGACGATCTGGTACGACCCGCCGAAGATGCGCTCGTAGAGCTCGTTGTTGAGCGGGTCGAGCCAGACGTCGACACGAGCCTGCACGTGGGCGAAGATCGACCAGGCGACGACGGCGCCCGCGGCGAACATCGTGAGGCCGATGACGATCCAGCCGACCCGGTCGGTGGCCAGGTAGAGCATGCCGACGAACAGGCCGAAGAACAGCAGCGAGGTACCGAGGTCCTTCTCGCCGACGAGGACCGCCAGGGACACGGCCCAGACGATGAGGATGGGACCGAGGTCGCGGAGGCGCGGGAGCTGGAGGCCCAGGAACTTCTTGCCGGCCAGCGCCAGCGTGTCGCGGTTCGCGACCAGGTAGCCCGCGAAGAACACGGCGAACGCGATCTTGGCGAACTCGGCCGGCTGCAGCGAGAACGGGCCGATGAAGATCCAGATCTGCGCGCCGTTGATCTCCTTGCCCAGGCCGGGGACCAAGGGCAGGACGACCAGCACGATGCCGACGATCATCGCCGTGTAGGTCAGACGGCGCAGGCTGCGGTGGTCGCGGATCACGAAGATGACGATGCAGCCGAGGATGATGCCGATCGCGGACCACATGATGTGCCGCGGCGCGTTGGCACCCGCCATGGCGACGTGCTGTGACAGGTCGAGCCGCAGCACCATCGCCATGCTGACGCTGTTCAGCAGGATGACGGCGGGCAGGATCACCTGGTCGGCGTAGGGCGCCCGCAGCCGGAGCACGATGTGCGCGGTGAAGGCCAGTGCGGCCAGGACGAGCGAGTACGTCCAGAACCCGTCGGGCAGGCCGTCCTCCATGGAGTAGCCCACCATCCACATGCCGCCCATGCCGAGCGCCAGCGCGACGACCAGCAGGAGCGCCTCGGCGACGCGGGCCGGAGCCTTCTCCTCGGGCTGAAGGACGCTCATCCGTTCCCTCCCGTCGCGGTCTCCTTGGAGGCGGTGGGCGTGGACTTCGGCGACGACGTGCCGGCCGGCTCGCTCGTGGTCGGCGTCGGGGTGGACGAGGGCGACGGCGAGGCCGACGGCTGGGTCTCCTCGGTCGCCTCGGCGATCAGCCGCTCGGCGCGCCCGCGGGCGTCCTCGAGCGAGGTCGCGCGGATGGTCTCGTTCACCCGGTCCGCGACGAACGTGGGCAGGTCGTCGACGCGCGTGCCCGTGAGCTCGACCGCCGTCGAGAAGGTCAGGGGTCCGGCCGTGGCCGGGATGCCGCGGAACACCGCGACCTGGCCGTCGGACTCACCCACGTAGTACTGGGTCTGGGTCCAGCGGTAGCCGCCCCAGCCCGCCAGGACGAGGCCCACGACCAGCAGCAGCGCACCGACCACGGTGAGCCAGACGCGCTTCTTGCGCGTCGGCGCCTCCTCGTCGGTCTCCTCGGCCAGGTCGTCGTCGGGCTGGATGTCCGGCTGGTACTGCTCCTCGTCGGTGCCGCCCGCGATCATGGCCTGCTCGAGCGTGTCGGCCAGGTTGTCCTGGGCCGTCGGGTCGGACAGCACGCCCACCGCCACGGGGGCGGGCGCCTGCTGTCCGCCCTGCGCCGCGCCGCCGCGGCTGAAGCCGGTCACGGTGTCGCCGTCGATGTCGGAGTGCGGGGCGGCGCTCGTCGAGGGCGTGCCGCCGCCAGCCGCGGTCACGCCCGCGAGGGCGGCCGAGCCGACGATCTCCGGGGTGACGGTGGCCGTGGTGCCCGCGGCGGCGGCGTCGTCCAGGACGTCGGCCACGACCACGGTGATGTTGTCGGTGCTGCCCGCGCGCATGGACATCGAGACGAGCCGCTCGACGGCGTCATACGGGTCGGGGACGGTGCTGAGGACCTCGGCGATCTCGCTGTCCGGCACGAATCCGGACAGACCGTCGGAGCAGAGCATCCAGCGGTCGCCGGGCACCGCCTCGCGGATCGACAGGTCGGGGGTGAGGTCCAGGTCGAAGTCGCCGAGGACCCGCATGACGACGTTGCGCTGCGGGTGGCTCTCGGCCTCGTCCGGCGTGATCCGGCCGGTGTCGACCAGGTGCTGCACGAAGGTGTGGTCCACCGTGACCTGGGCGAGCGTGCCGCCCCGCAGCAGGTACGCGCGCGAGTCGCCCAGGTGGGCCATGGCAAGCGTGTTGCCGGACTTCAGCAGCGCGGTGACGGTGGTGCCCATGCCGGCCAGGTCCGGGTCGGCCGTGGTGGCGTCGACGAGGTCCTGCCGGGCGCGGTCGATCGAGCGTTCCAGCTCGGACATCGACTGGTCGGAGCTGTGGTCGGGCCGGTCGAGGCCCACCAGGGCCGCGATGGTCAGCGCGGACGCGACGTCGCCGCCGGCGTGCCCGCCCATCCCGTCGGCCACGACGAGGAGGTTGGGCCCCGCGTACGCGGAGTCCTGGTTGTTGGAGCGGACGAGGCCGACGTCGGAGCGCGCGGCATACCGCAAGGTCACGGTCACGTGGTGGTCATCCCTGGAGCTCGACGACGGACTGTCCGATCTGCACGCCTACACCGAGGCCGAGCGGGATGACGCCCTGCACCCGCTCCTCACCGATGTAGGTGCCGTTCGTGGAACCGAGGTCCTCCACGAACCACTGGCCGCCCTGGGGAAAGATCCGCGCGTGACGTGAGGACGAGTAGTCGTCGTCGAGCACGAGGGTGCAGCTCGGCGCGCGCCCGATCAGCACTCCGGACGAGGTGAGGGGGATGGTCGTCCCGGTCAGCGGGCCGGCCACCACGACGAGCCGCGACGGGCCACCGCGCTGGGGCGCACGGGGCGCACCGCCACCCGGGGTCGGCGTCGGGGCCGGCCCCGCCAGCTCGGGCCGGCGCCGCCGGCCGCTGGACGTGCGTGGCCCCGCGAGGTCGCGCCGAAGCACTGCGACGGCGGAGAGCACGAACACCCACAGCAGCACCAGATAGCCCAGCCGGAGCAGGGTGAACGTCAGCTCACTCATTTCGGTTTATTCACCAGTCCTCGTTGTCCGCACCGGACGCGCTGCCGGTCCAGAACATGATGCGGGTACGGCCGATGGTCATCGTGTTGCCATCGAGCAGGGTCGCGGCAGGAACCTGGTGGCCCTCGACGTACAGGCCGTTGGTGGAGCCCATGTCGGTCGCCACGACGCCGTCCGGCGTCACGCGGATCTCGAGGTGACGCCGGGAGACACCCGGGTCGTCCACCACGATGTCCGCCTCGGCGTCACGCCCGATGACGGTCACCGGTCCGGTGAGCAGGTAGCGCTGACCATCGATGTCGATGAGCGGGTGCCGTCCCGTCGGCGCGCCGGAGGTCGCCGGGGCGACACTTCCCTGCACGCTGCGCGACCGCACTGTGAAGCGGCCGGGCACCAGCTCGTACTGCTCGTCGAACGTCACGCTCACGGGGCCCACGAACGCGTAGTGCTGCGTCGCGGCGTACGCCGTGATGTTGGACGCGAGCTCGTCGGCGAGGGTCTGTGCACCCCACGCCTCGATCTGGGCGAAGTCGTCGGGAGCAAGCTCGATCGTGAACTCGTTCGGTGCGACGGTACGGTCGCGTCCGACGACCGCGGCACGGTCGTCCAGCTCACGCCGCAGCCTGCTCGCCAGCTCGACGGGCTTCACTTCGCCACGTCCCACCTTGGCGAACGCGTTGTTCATCATGCGCTCCACGCTCTTCTCGAAGCGGTCCAGGGCGCCCATGCCACCTCCTTCCAGGGTCTGCGCCGGGCAGACTACCTAGATCGTATAGACCGGTAGGTCCCCGCAGACTCCAATACTGTGGATGTCCTGCGGATCTTCTCCGATCTTCCCTCAGGTGGCGCGGCGAGGAGAGACGTGGGCGGATCCGCACGCTACTAGACCTGCGGCGGGACGTGAACCACTTCACGGTTATTGGATTCGGAACTGCCCTTCGAGTCGTGCTAGCGTCATCCTCGCAGCGCGCGAGTGGCGGAATAGGCAGACGCGCACGGTTCAGGTCCGTGTGCCCGAAAGGGCGTGGGGGTTCAACTCCCCCCTCGCGCACGTTGTACGCAAGGCCCCGACTCAGAGAGTCGGGGCCTTCGTCATGTCCGGTTTCGGGGCGTCGCGGTGTGTCCGAGATGGGTACTTCTCCCCGATATTTCCGGGGTCGGACGCCGGAAAGCCGGGGTGGCGACGTCGTAGGAC
>NZ_JBHWZO010000172.1:0-13129 GCF_042728455.1 Promicromonospora sp. NPDC060204 | reverse complement strand
GGTTGCGCGGGAGGCAGGACCTCGCGCGCAACCGGACCGGGCGTTCCTGGTCCTGGGACCGGTCAGTCCAGGTAGTCCTTGACGAGCTGCTCCGCCAGGCCGGTGTAGGTGGCGGGGGTCAGCTCCGCGAGGCGAGCCGCGACGTCGTCGGGCAGCCCGAGCCCGGCGACGAACTCGCGCATGCGCGCGCCGTCCACCCGCTGGCCCCGCGTGAGGTCCTTGAGGCGCTCGTACGGGTTCTCCATGCCGGGCACACCCGCGACGGACGCCGCGCGCATCGCGGACTGGACGGGCTCGCCCAGCACCTCCCAGTTGGCGTCGAGGTCCTCGCGCAGCAGGGTCTCGTTCACGGCGAGCCGGTCCAGGCCGCGCGACACGTTGTCGATCGCGAGCAGGCCGTGCCCGAAGGCCGGGCCGATGTTCCGCTGTGTCGTGGAGTCGGTGAGATCGCGCTGCAGGCGGCTGGTGACGAGCGTCGCCGACAGGGTGTCCAGGAGCGCGCACGAGATCTCGAGGTTGGCCTCGGCGTTCTCGAACCGGATGGGGTTCACCTTGTGCGGCATCGTGGACGAACCCGTGGCGCCCGCGACCGGGATCTGCGTGAAGAACCCGAGCGAGATGTAAGTCCACACGTCCGTCGCGAGGTTGTGCAGGATCCGGTTGAAGCGGGCGACGTCGGAGTAGACCTCGGCCTGCCAGTCGTGCGACTCGATCTGCGTGGTCAGCGGGTTCCAGTCCAGCCCGAGGCCCTCGACGAACGCCTTCGACACCGCCGGCCAGTCGGCCGAGGGGACGGCGACCGTGTGCGCGCCGTAGGTGCCGGTGGCGCCGTTCAGCTTGCCCAGGAACTCGGCGCCCTCGACGCGCCGGAGCTGACGCCGCAGGCGGTGCGCCAGCACGGCGAGCTCCTTGCCCAGGGTCGACGGCGTCGCGGGCTGGCCGTGCGTGCGGCTGAGCAGGGGGGCGGCGGCGTGCTCACGCGCCATGCCCGCGAGCTGGTCGACGACGGCGGTCGCGGCCGGCAGCCAGACCTCGCGCACCGCGCCGCGCACCATCAGGGCGTACGACAGGTTGTTGATGTCCTCGCTGGTGCAGGCGAAGTGCACCAGCTCGCTGGCGGCGGGCAGGCTCGTCTCGCCCAGCGCCTCGGGCGCCGCGGCGATCCGCCGCTTGATGAAGTACTCGACTGCCTTGACGTCGTGCACCGTCTCGCGCTCGATCTCGGCCAGCTCGGCGATCTCGTCCGCGCCGAACGTCGCGGGGATCGCGCGCAGGTACTCGATCTCGTCCTGCGTCAGCGTGGGCGCACCCGGCACGACCGGCGCGTCGACGCCCGGGGCGCCGTTGCACAGCGTGATGAGCCACTCCACCTCGACGTGGATGCGCTCGCGGTTCAGCGCGGCCTCGCTCAGGTGGTCCACGAGCGGGGCCACAGCCTTGCGGTACCGGCCGTCCAGCGGGCCGAGCGCGATGGCCGGGCTCACCTCCGCGAGGGCGACGCGGGTGACGGGGCCGGCGGAGTCGGCAGGGCTGGCAGCAGGGGCGGTGGTCTCAGGCACGTGCTCCATTCTCCCACGGGCCGCTCTTCCCGCGGCCTCGTCGTCCACAACACCGGCGCGCTGCGGGGGCACGTCTCGGTCGCGAGGCCGCGCAACCGACCCTCCCGACGGCGTTCGGCGGGCGCGAGCCCGACCACAGGGGGCAGTTCGGGCCGGCCGTGCACAGGCACTCCGCCCCGCCCGACGCCGCCCCACGGGCCCGGCCTACTGTCGCCGCAAGACGTGACCGGCCGACCAGGGGAGTGCGAGCGCCGATGAACAGAGCCCGTCCATGAACGGCAGTGACCCGTCGTGCGCCGCGCCGGCGGGGGAGGACGCGCGGCTGGCGCTCGCGCGGGCCGCGGACCTCGTGGACGGTGCGGCCGCAGGGATCCGGGCGGCCGGTGAGGTCGAGTGGCGGGCGCTCGCGGCCGAGCTGTACCGGGCGGCGGTCGCCGACGCGGCGCGCGCCCTGGCCCGGGACCGCGTGCTGCTGGACGGGGCGGTGCGGCTGGCGTACGGCGGGTGGGCCCGGTGAGTGGCGACCCGCGGCCGCCCCGGGGCGCCGACCGGCTCCTGCCGGGGGACACCGTGACGGTGTACGGCGGCGGGGGCGCGTCGGCCGTCGGGACGGCGTCCGTGCGGCGGGCCGCGGCACTGCTGGCCCGCGCCGCGGACGACCTGCGCGCGGCCGCCCGGTGCTGCCTGGGGGTGAGCCGCGACCTCGTGCCGGGATCGGTCCTGGGCGAGGCCGGGCGGACGGGCGCGGCGTGGCCCGGCGCCGCCGGAGCCTGGCCGGCCGCCGCCGGCGGGGTGCCCGCCGCCCTCGGGCCCACGGCGCTGGCGTTGGACGAGGCGGCGCGGGACGCGGCGGGACGCCTGGCGGAGCGGGCCGACCGGTGCGACCTGCTGGGCTGGCGGCTGCTCCGCGCGGCGGGCCTGTACGAGGAGGCGGAGTCGACCGCGCACCGCCTGGTCGGAGCGCTCGTCACGGCGGGTGCGTTCGGCACCGGGGCGGCGTTCGGCAGCCTGGGCTGGGCGGCCCTCGTGGGCGCCGGCGCCGCGGGCGGGGCGGAGGTCGCGGTACGCCTGGCCGGCGGGGCGGCCACCCGGGGTCTCTCGACCGCGGTCACGGGGTGGGCCGCAGCGGGCGTGACCCGTGGTCTGGCGCCCTGGTCGGACGAGGCGTTCGCGGGCCTGGGCGGTGGTGTCGCGCTCACCAGGCCGGGACTCGCCGGGGGCCGTCCGGGCGTCGCCGGCGGGGCCGGCGTGCTCGCGCACGTGGCGCGCGAGGTGCCGGTGCTCGGCAACGACGACACCGGGCTGCGGCTCACGCGGCTCGGACCCGAGGACTTCGCGCACGGCGCCGTCCCGGCGTGGTCCACGAGCGGTGCGCGGTCGGTGCAGGAGGCCCTGGCCAGGATCGACGACCTCTACCCGGGCCCCGGCGGCGCGCCCACGGCCACGATCGCGGTCCAGCGCGTCACGGCGGCGGACGGCGCGGTGTCCTGGACGGTGCTGGTACCCGGCACCCAGTCCGCGCTCCCCGCGGACCACCCGTGGGACGGGCTGACCGACCTGGAGCTGGTCGCGGGCGAGCTCGACGGCGCCACGGCAGCGATCGAAGGGGCGCTGGCGGACTCCGGCGTCGGACCCGACGAACCCGTCACCCTCGTGGGGCACAGCCTCGGCGGGATCGCAGCCACCGCACTGGTGTCGCGGGCGGGTTTCGCCGAGCGGTACCGGGTGGGCGGGCTGGTCACCGCCGGTGCGCCGACCGGCCTGCTGGCCACGCCGCCCGGTGTCCCTGTCCTGCACCTGGAGACCCCGGAGGAGCTGGTCTCGCACACCGACGGCCGGTCCGCCGCACAGAACCCGCGCACGCACGACCGCCTCACGGTGGTCCGGTCGCTGCGGGACTCGGCCGCGCAGGCCGACCGGGCGGCGTCGGGCAGCCTGCCACAGGCACATGCGGTCGCCGCGCACGTGCGCACCCTGGACCTCGCCGTCGCGTCCGGCGACCCCCGGGTGACCGCGACGGTCGGCCGGATCGGCGCGCGGCTCGCCGGCCCGACGGCGAGCACCGTGTTCTACCGGGCAGAAAGAGTCGGTTCGTGACCTGCGCCCGCGATCAGGTCAGTCCGAGGCCCGGATCAGTCCGAGATCCGCTTGGGCAGCAGGGCCAGCAGGATGGTCTGCACCACCGAGATCACGATGGCCGCCAGCACGTACCACCAGAAGCCGCCGTTCACCTCGAGACCCCAGTTGGGCGTGTCCGAGAACCAGGACTGGTTCGTGATGGACGTGGTGATCCACAGCATCAGCGCGTTGATGAGCACCGACACCAGGCCGAGCGTCAGGATGTAGAGGGGGAGCGAGATCAGCTGGACGATCGGCTTCACGATCATGTGGACCAGGCCGTAGACGATGGCGACCACGATCACGGCGAGAGTCGTGCCGAGGGTGGTGCCGTCGCTCACGACGTCCATGTGGGAACCGAGGATCAGGGCCGACAGGCCGATCGCGAGTGCGGTGATGAGGATGCTGGCCACGAGCTTCATCCGGTCATCGTGGCATGCTGACCCCCGTGGAAGATGCATTCGTACCGCTCCGCGCGGCCGTGTCGGCCCTCCCCGCCTACGTTCCCGGCGCCCGTGTCGCCGCCGGCGCCCAGGCCTGGAAGCTGTCGTCCAACGAGAACCCGTATCCGCCGCTGCCGTCCGTGCTGGACGCCATCGCGCGGGGCGCGGCCGAGGTGAACCGCTACCCGGACATGTACGCCGGTGAGCTCGTCGAGGCGCTCGCGGCCCACACGGGTGTTGCGCCGGAGAACGTCGTGGTCGGCAACGGCTCGGTCGCCGTGCTCGCGCACGTGCTGCAGGCCGTCGTCGAGCACGGGGACGAGGTCGTGTTCCCGTGGCGGTCCTTCGAGGCGTACCCGATCGCGGTCGCCGTGGCGGGCGGCAAGGCGGTCACCGTCCCGGTCCAGGAGGACACCGGCCGGCTCGACCTGCCCGCGATGGCGGCCGCCGTCACGCCCGCCACCCGCGTGGTCCTGGTCTGCACGCCGAACAACCCGACCGGCCCCGCGGTGCACGCCGACGAGCTCGAGACCTTCCTCGCGGCCGTGCCGCGGGACGTGCTCGTCGTCGTGGACGAGGCCTACCTGGAGTTCGTCCGCGACCCCCGGGTGGCCGACGGCGTCGATCTGCTGCGCCGGCACCCGAACGTGGTGCTGCTGCGCACCCTGTCCAAGGCCTACGGGCTGGCGGGTCTCCGCGTCGGTTACGCCGTCGCCGAGCCCCGGCTCGCCGCGGGCATCCGCGCGGTTTCCACGCCGTTCGGCGTCTCGCACATCGCGCAGGTCGCCGCGCTGGCGTCGCTGGCCCCCGCCGCGCAGGGCGAGCTGCTGGAGCGCGTGGACGCGCTGGTCACCGAGCGCGCGCGCGTCACGGACGCACTCCGCGAGCAGGGCTGGCAGCTCCCGGACACGCAGGCGAACTTCGTCTGGTTCGGGCTCGGCGAGTCGACCACGCAGCGCGCGGCCGAGGCGAGCGCCGGCGGCGTCCTGGTGCGCCCGTTCGCGGGCGACGGGCTCCGCGTGACCATCGGCGAGACCGAGGCGAACGACGCCTTCCTGCGGATCGCGGCGACCTGGCGCTGACGGACGTCGCTGACGGACGTAGCTGACGGACGACGCTGAGCCGGCTCAGCCGATCAGCGCGTCCGCCAGCACCCCGTCCCGGGCGGTCCAGGCGGGCGCGGCGCCCACCAGGGAGTCGAGCCGCTCCAGCCGGCGGGCCGAGTCGGCGTCCGCAGGGGTGAGCACGATGATGCGCTCGCCGCGCTCGCGGTCGAGCCACAGACCCTGGAAGACGGTATCGAGCCTGCCCACCCGGGAGGACAGGTAGCGGCGCAGCTGTCCGGCCCGGTCGCCCCGCACCTCGTGCTCGTCCCAGTACCGGACGAACTCGGGCGAGTGCTCACGCAGGCCACCCAGCAGCCCGCTCCACCTCGGGTGCTGCCGGAACTCGGCCTCCCGCGCGCGCAGCCGGCCGGCGAGGTCGCGGAGCACCACCTCGGGCTCCACGAGGCTGTCGCGCCACTCGTCGTTCATGAACAGGAGCCAGGCGCAGTTCCGGTCGCCGGGCTCGACCGAGTCCAGGTCGCCCCACAGGAACCGGTAGGTGCGGTTGGCCGCGACCAGGTCGTACGTCGCGGTCTGGATGGCGGCGGGAAAGGGCAGCAGCTGCTCCAGCAGCGCGATGTGCTCCGGGCGCACCTCCATGAGCGGGTTCGGCGCGTCCGCCCCGGTGTCGGCGGCCCGGCCGGCCAGGATCATGAGGTGTCGCCGCTCCTCGGGACGCAGACGCAGCGTCCGCGCGACCGCGTCGAGCACCTGGTCCGACGGGTTGGGTGCCCGCCCCTGCTCGAGCCACGTGTACCAGGTGACGCCCACGCCGGCGAGCTGCGCCACCTCCTCGCGGCGCAGTCCAGGGGTCCGACGCCGGCCGGCCTGCGGCAGCCCGACGTCGGCCGGGGTCACGCGGCCGCGGCGCTCCCGCAGGAACGCCCCGAGCGCCTTGTGGTCCGGTGCGGTACTCGTCACCGGACCAGTGTCACCCCGCAGGGCGTCGGCAACCAGGTGGTATCAGTACCCGTATGAACAGGCTCCTGGTACCAGGATGCCGAACGGCGCAGGGTCGTGGTCATGACGACATCCCTCCCCGCGGCGGTCGATCCCGGCGCGCTGCCGGCCCACCCAGGAGTCCCGGCCCGGCCGATCCCCGCCGCGGCACCGGCACTCCCCGCCGCCGCGTCCGCGCTGACCGCGCCGGCCCTGACCGCGGGCGGCCTCGCCGTCCTGCTGCTCGCCTTCCTGCCCGTGAACTTCACGTTCGGCGCGGTGAACCTGCTGGTGCCCGCGATCGCGGCGGACCTGGGCGCCGGTCCGTCCGGTGGGGCGCTCGTGCTGTCCGCCTACACCACCACCTTCGCCGCCGGGCTGGTGGTCTCCGGGCGGCTGGGTGACCGCTACGGCCGCCGCAGGCTGCTGCGGACCGGGCTGATCGCCTTCGGGGTGCTGGCCGTCCTGACCGCACTCGCCCAGGACGTGGTCTCCCTCGTGGCCCTGCGCGCGGCCCTCGGCCTGGCCGCCGGGCTGTTCACGCCCCAGGTGCTGACGAGCATCCAGGCCACGGCGCCCGACCGGCTCCGCACGCGCGGGATCATCCTGTTCACGGCGGCCGGCGCGATCGCCTCGATCGCCGGCCAGGTGGTGGCGGGCGCGACCACCGTCGTGCTGCCGGAGCACCTGGCCTGGCGAGCGGTCCAGGTGATCACCGGTCTCATCGCCCTGCTGGCGCTACCCGGCCTGCGCGCCGTCCCGGAGTCCCGGTCGCCCGCGCCGCTCGGGCTCGATCTGCGGGGCGCGGCGCTGCTCGGAGGCGGCCTGGTGGCGCTGGTCGTACCGCTGACCCTCGGTCCGTCTGCGGGGTGGCCGGCCTGGTCGATCGGCCTGCTGGCCGTCGCGGCGGTCACCCTGACCGCCTTCGGCCTCGCGCAGCGCGCCACGGAACGACGGGGCGGGCTGCCGGTGGCGCCGCCGAGCGTGCTGCGGGTCCCGGTGGTGTGGATCGGCCTGACCATGACGATGCTGTTCTTCGTCACCTATGGCGCGTTCCTCTACGAGGTCTCGGAGTACTCGCAGACCGTCTGGGGTGCCGACGGCTGGGACGTGGCGATGCTGACCCTCGGCTTCGGCGGCGGGTTCCTCGTCGCCGCGCTGCTGCTGCCGGGCGTCCTGCGCCGGGTGGGGCCGCGGATCATGGTCTACGCCGCCTCCGGTCAGGCGACGGCGCTGCTCGCGATCGCGCTGGTCATCGGGCTCGACGACGGCCGGAGTGCCCCGCTGGCGCTGCAGCCGCTGCTCGTCGGTCTCGGTGCCGCACAGGCATTCATGTACGGGCCCGCGCTGCAGACGGTGCTCTCGCGGACCCCGGTCTGGGCGGCCGGCGTCGCGGGCGGGCTGCTGACCACACTGCAGCAGCTCGGGATCGGGCTGGGCGTGGCACTGCTGGGCGGGCTCTTCCACGCCGTGGCCGGCCTGGCGGGCGGGGTCGACGGCGGGACGGCAGCGGCCGACGCGACCGGGACGGGGTCGGGTCTGACCGTCGGCCTGGTCGCCGCCGTGGCCGTCCAGGCCGGGTGCGCCGTCGTGTTCGCGCTCCTGGCGCACCGCGTCGCGCGACACAGCGCCGCCGCCTGACCCGGCGCGGGCCCCGGCGCAGGACCCCGGCGCGGGGCCCGGACCAGGCCCGGCGCGAGGCCCGGCCGGCGCCCCCGCGTCAGCCCGCCAGGCAGCGCGCGATGTGCGCTCTGGTCGCCAATGCCGCCCGGGCGTCGACCTCCTGGTCGCCGGGGTAGTCGGCGTGCCCCGCCGGCAGGGCCTCCAGCTCCAGCGTGGGGCACGCCGGTCCGCCTGCCCGGGTCGCGGCGGCCGCCGCCACGGCGTTCGCGACGGCGAACTGCCCGGGCGGCGGCACCGCCGCGTCCCACAGCGCGCACTCGCAGCGCACGGGGACGCGGAGGTACCCGGCCGCCGTCGACGTGTCGAAGTAGCGCAGCACGTCCCGCGCCTCGGGGTGCTCCGCGACGTACCGGCGCACGGCCTCACCGCTGCCGGTGCACTCCAGGCCGAGCCGCACGTCGTACTGCCCGAAGCTCGGCACCACGAAGGTCGCGCCCACGAACCGGCGGTCCCAGGGCACGGCCAGCACCCCGATCGCGCCGAAGCTCGCGCCCGCGTAGTAGAGCGGCAGGTCCCCGGCGATCTCGACGAGGGCGTCGGCCGCGTGCCACAGGTCGACGGCGCAGCGGCCCAGCGCGTAGGTCTCCACCGAGCCGATGCCGTGCACCACGTGCTCGGCGGCGTTGTCCGGGGCGCCCGCACCGACGTTGAGCGCCCCGAGACCGCGCGCCACGGGGAAGACGACGGCGGCGTCGTCGGGCACCCGGGCGAAGTCGGGCGCGTCCCGGCCGCCGTACCCGTGGCCGTGCACCACGCCGACCCGGGCCGCGCCGTCGGACGGGAGGGCGAGCCAGCCCCGCAGCCGCAGCCCGCCCGCGCCCGTGTGCTCCAGCTCGTAGAGGTCGTGCGCGCCCTGCCGGCCGAGCGACGTCAGCCGCGGCTCGGGGCGTACCGCGCGTGAGGCCGTGAACCAGCCCTGCCACAGCTCGGCGAAGCCGGCGGGCGCGGGGGCGGGCTCGACGGCGAGCAGCGCGTCCAGGTCGTAGCCGTAGGTGCCGTCGATCGGCGCGTCGGGAAACCAGGCGTCGTACGGCTCGGGCAGCGGCATCGGACCAGTATCGGCGCCGGTCCTGCCGAGACGCGGACGCCGCGCGGAGGGCGACGCAGCCCCGCCGCCGAGACCCGGTCGCAGCCTTGGTGGGTTCCGACAAACGGTCCGGGGAGAGATTGGGGGAGATCGCGGCAGACCTACCTACGGAGCCGTAGCCTACGCTTGCGTAGGCTACGAGAGCGTAGGTTGCGGATCGGCCAAATTTCCGGCTGGACCCGTGCCAGGATGGAAAGGTCCCCGGAACGGACCGGGCGTCTCCGCATGTGCGGGCGCTCGCGTCCGCAGGTGAAGGAGGAAAGTGTGACTACCACCAACGGCTCCAACGAGGCGATCCCGACGTTGCAGCTACTCGATCCCCAAGGGAACCGCGTCACGACGCGCGGGACCAAGGGCTATCGCGACCGCGCCGCGACGCTGACCACGGAAGACCTCCGTGGCATGTACCGCGACATGGTCCTGACTCGTCGTTTCGACGACGAGGCGACCTCGCTCCAGCGGCAGGGCGAGCTCGCCCTGTTCGCGCCTGCTCGTGGCCAGGAGGCCGCGCAGGTCGGCAGCGCCTACGCACTGCGGCCGCAGGACTACGTCTTCCCGTCCTACCGGGAGCACGGTGTGCTGCACGTTCGCGGGCTGGACCCTGTCGACCGGCTGCGGTTCTTCCGCGGTTCGGACCACGGTGGGTGGAACCCCACCGAGCACAACACGGCCGTCTACACCATCGTGATCGGCGCGCACACGCTGCACGCCGCCGGCTACGCGATGGGCGTCCAGCGGGACGACACCCCGCTCGACAAGAACGACGGCACCGCGGTGATCACGTACTTCGGTGACGGCGCCACCTCGCAGGGCGACGTCAACGAGTCCATGGTCTTCGCGGCCGTGAACAACGCCCCGGTCGTCTTCTTCCTGCAGAACAACCAGTGGGCGATCTCCGAGCCCACGACCCGGCAGACCAAGGGCCCGCTCTACAAGCGCGGCGAGGCGTTCGGCATGCCGAGCCTGCGCGTCGACGGCAACGACGTGCTCGCCGTGTACGCGGCGACGCAGGAGGCGCTCGAGCGCGCCCGCCTGGGCGAGGGCCCGAGCTTCATCGAGGCGTTCACCTACCGCATGGGCGCGCACACGACGTCCGACGACCCGACCCGGTACCGCACCTCCGAGCAGGAGGAGCAGTGGCGGCGTCGCGACCCGATCGACCGGCTCGGCGCCCTGCTGCGCTCCGAGGGCGGGCTCGACGACGAGTTCGAGGCCGAGATCAAGGCCGCGGGGGACGAGCTGGGCGCGAAGCTGCGCACCGGCGTCCGCGCCCTCGACGGCGGCCCGGCCGTCTCCAGCACCTTCGACGACGTGTACGCCACGCCGCACGGCGTCGTCGCCGCAGAACGGGCCTGGTACGAGGCCTACGACGCCGGTGACCCGCCGGCCCCCCAGTACGCGATCGCGGAGTCGGCCCAGGGAGGCGCACGATGACAACCATGGCGGAACGAACGCACACCACCGGCGGCGCCGCGGAGCAGGCGTCGGGCACCCAGACGCTGTCGCTCGGCAAGGCGATCAACGAGGGCCTGCGCGCCGCGATGCGGCGCGACGACAAGGTCATGCTCATGGGCGAGGACATCGGCCCCCTGGGCGGTGTCTTCCGCGTGACCGACGGCCTGCAGGCGGAGTTCGGCGAGCGGCGGGTCGTGGACACCCCGCTGGCGGAGTCCGGCATCGTCGGCACCGCCATCGGCCTGGCCATGCGCGGCTACCGGCCCGTCTGCGAGATCCAGTTCGACGGGTTCGTCTTCCCGGCGTTCAACCAGATCACCACGCAGCTCTCCAAGATCCACAACCGGACGCGCGGCGCGGTGCAGATGCCCGTCGTCATCCGCATCCCCTACGGCGGCGGCATCGGCGGCGTCGAGCACCACGGCGAGAGCCCGGAGGCGCTGTTCGCGCACACCGCCGGACTGCGCGTGGTCTCGCCGAGCACCCCGCAGGACGCGTACACGATGATCCAGGAGGCCATCGCCTCCCCGGACCCCGTGATCTACTTCGAGCCGAAGAGCCGCTACTGGGGCAAGGGTGCGGTCGACCTCGACGCCCCGCTGGGCGCCGACACGCTCAACGCCGCGCAGGTGGTCCGCCAGGGCACCGACGTCACGCTCGTCGCCTACGGGCCGTCCGTCGTGACCGCGCTCAAGACCGCCGACGCGCTCGCGGAGGAGGGCCGGTCCGCCGAGGTGATCGACCTGCGCGCCATCTCGCCGATCGACACCGCGGCCGTGGTCGCGAGCGTGCGCAAGACGGGGCGCTGCGTCGTGATCCACGAGGCCCCCGTGTTCTTCGGCGCCGGCGCCGAGATCGCGGCCCGGGTCACGGAGGAGTGCTTCTACGCGCTGGAGGCGCCCGTGCTCCGCGTGGGCGGCTTCCACACCCCGTACCCCGTGGCCAAGCACGAGCACGAGTACCTGCCCAGCGTGGACCGTGTGCTCGACGCCGTCGACCGTGCCTTCGCGCACTGACCCAGGAGTGAACCGAGAGTGAGCTTGAACATCCAGAGGTTCCCGCTCCCCGACGTCGGCGAGGGCCTCACCGAGGCCGAGATCGTCGAGTGGCAGGTCGCCGTGGGCGACACCGTCGAGATCAACCAGACGATCGTCGAGATCGAGACGGCGAAGTCGCTCGTCGACCTGCCGTCGCCCTGGAACGGGACCGTCTCCGCACTCCTCGTCGAGTCGGGCACCACCGTCGACGTCGGCACGCCGATCATCGAGATCACGGTGTCCGACGGCGCCGGCGCGCCCGCCCCCGCGTCGAACGGCACCTCGTCCGAGGCACCCGCGGCGGCTGCCGCGGGCGCCGAGGAGGAGAGCTCCGGGTCCGTGCTCGTCGGCTACGGCACCGCCGAGGCCAAGGCGAGCGGACGGCGTCGCCGGCACCAGGTGGCGGCGGCCGCCACGACGGCGGCTCCGGTCGCGGCCGTGACCGCCCCGCCTGCCCCGGCTCCGGCTCCCGCCCCCGTGGCGGCCCCGCCGGCTCCGGCGCCCGCCCCGGTGGCGGCCCCGCCGTCGGAAACCGGGACGACGACGGCCGCACGCGCCCGCGTGCTCGCCAAGCCGCCCGTCCGCAAGCTCGCCAAGGACCTGGGCGTGGACCTGGCGGGCGTGCACGCGTCGGGTCCGGGCGGCATCGTGACGCGCGAGGACGTGGTCGGCCACGCCGAGCGCTCCTCGGTGCAGAAGCTGACCAGCTACCCGGACGACGAACCGTGGCTCGCCCAGGGCGTCGTCTCACCGGACGGGCGTCAGACGCGCGTCCCGGTGCGGTCCGTGCGCAAGCGCACGGCCGAGGCCATGGTGGCCAGCGCCTTCACCGCGCCGCACGTGACGGTGCTGCACACCGTCGACGTCAGCAAGACGATGAAGCTCGTGGCCCAGCTCAAGGAGGACCGCGACTTCACGGACGTCAAGGTGACGCCCCTGCTCGTGGCCGCCAAGGCGGTGCTGCTCGCCGTGAAGCGGCACCCGCAGATCAACGCCTCGTGGGACGACGCGGCCCAGGAGATCGTCTACAAGCACTACGTGAACCTGGGCATCGCCGCGGCCACCCCGCGGGGGCTCGTGGTGCCGAACATCAAGGACGCGCACACGCTCGACCTGCTCGGCATCGCCAAGGCGCTCGCAGGGTTGACGGCGACCGCGCGGGCCGGACGCACCTCGGTCACGGACATGTCCGACGGCACCATCACCATCACCAACCTGGGTGTCTTCGGCATCGACACGGGTACGCCGATCCTCAACCCGGGGGAGTCGGGCATCCTCGCCTTCGGCGCGATCCGCAAGCAGCCGTGGGTGCACAAGGGCAAGGTGAAGCCGCGCTGGGTGACCACGCTGAGCTTCAGCTTCGACCACCGGCTGGCCGACGGCGAGCTGGGCGCCCGGTTCCTGTCCGACGTCGCGCGGGTGCTCGAGGACCCCTCGCACGGCCTCGTCTGGAGCTGACCCGCACCACCTATAACGTGTCAGACCCCCAGGTCACCCGGGTGACCTGATGAAGGAAGGCAAGCCCATCTACGGCTATGTCGCCGAGGGCTACTGGGAGGACGTCGGCACCCACGAGAGCTATGTGAAGGCCCAGGCCGACGTCCTGGAGGGCAAGGTCGACGTCGAACTCGACGGATTCGAGATCTCGCCCGGCGTCTGGGTCGCCGAGGGCGCCGACGTCCACCCCGACGCGGTGCTGCGC
>NZ_JBHWZO010000171.1:0-13175 GCF_042728455.1 Promicromonospora sp. NPDC060204 | reverse complement strand
CTGACGGTACCCAGAGCGAAGAAACCCGGGCCTCAAAGGGGAGCCGGTCGGCCCCGCCGCGGCGTCCCCGCGTCTGCCCGGGCTTGACTCTGCCCCCAGGGCATGGTTTGGACTGCTGTCGTCGGCGGTCCCGCCGGCGGACCGAGAGGAGCGGACAGTGGCCTGGAGCACCCGCCAGCTCGCGGAGATCGCGGGGACCACGATCAAGGCCGTCCGGCACTACCACGAGATCGGCCTGCTGGACGAGCCCGCCCGCCGGTCCAACGGGTACAAGCAGTATGAGACCGCGCACCTCGTGCGGCTGCTGCAGATCAAGCGGCTGAGCGACCTCGGGGTGCCGCTCGCGCAGATCGCCACGATGGGGCGCGCCGACCAGGACCCCGACGAGGCGCTCCGCGTGCTCGACTCCGAGCTGGAGACGACGATCACCCGGCTCCAGCGCGTCCGGGCGGAGCTGGCGCTGATCCTGAAGCACCGCGCACCGGCGGACGTGCCGACGGGGTTCAGCGCCGTCGCACGCGACCTGACCGACGTGGACCGCTCGATGCTGATGATCTACGCCCAGGTGTTCGACGACGACGCCATGGACGCGCTGCGCGAGCTGCTGAACGACCAGCCGCACACCGACGCGGACGACCAGTTCGAGGCGCTGTCCGCCGACGCGGACCGGGCGACCCGGCAGGCGCTCGCCGAGCGCATCGCGCCCATCCTGCAGCGGCAGGTCACGGCCTACCCCGCGCTCGGCGACGCCGAGTCGCACGCGCTGCACGGCCCCGGCCCGACGGGGTACGCCGTGGTGGAGGCGCTGCGCGAGTTCTACAACCCCGCCCAGCTCGAGGTGCTCTACCGCGCGCACCTGATCGTCACCGGAGAGACTGACGAACGGCTCGACGCCGAGGAGCTCGTCGTGGACCGGACGCCCCGCCCCTGAGACGACCGGCCACCGCACGGCACCGCCGCCCCTGACCAGCAGGCCCACCAGCAGGCCCCTCCAGCCGACCCCGACGAACGGACGAGACGTTGACCGCACCGACCACGCCCGAGCCCGAGCTGATCGCCGAGGACCTGCTCCTGCTGCTGTTCGACCCCCGGTCGGGCACCATCGCCGGCGAGAACACCCTCTTCTACACCCTGGGGGGCGCGGTGCTCACCGAGCTCGCGCTGGCCGAGCACGCCGAGATCGACGGCCGGCCCACCCTGACCGGCCCGCGCGTGAGCGCCGTCGCCGGCAACCCGCCCGCCGACCCGCTGCTGCACGCGTGGTGGGAGCCGCTCGTCGGCAAGCCGCGCGGCGCGCAGACCTTCATCGCCGAGGTGGGCCCGCTGCTGCGCGGGCCGCTGCTCGACCGGCTCGTCGAGCGCGGCCACATCGGCCGCGAGAAGCGCAAGGCCCTCGGGTTCATCCCCTCCACGGCCCTGACCGACGGCGGCACGCCCCGCCGCGCGGAGCTCGTCGCCGCCGTCCGCCCCGTGCTGGCCGACGGCGCCGAACCGGACCCGCGCACCGCCGTGCTCGCGGCCCTGCTCTCGGCCAGCGGCAGCCTGCCGACGCTGCACCGCGACATCCCCTGGTCGGGCGCCGTCTACACGCGCGGCAAGGAGCTGGAGAGCGGCGACTGGGGTGCCTCCGCCGCGGGCGAGGCCGTGCTCAGGACCACGATCGCGGTCGCCACCTCGACCGCTGCCATCGCGATCGCCACCGTCCAGAACAACCCCTGACACCTCGTTGAGTGCTGGCTATTTGCGCGCCGAACGGCTGTTGGCCCACAAATAGCCAGCACTCAACGAAGGGGATGGGGGCGGACGGGGTGCAGCGTTGCCGTTCGGACCTCCAGCTGCGGGGTGGCGGACGACGGGCGGACGCGCGGGTCGACGTGGATGCCCGACGACGGCGACCAGGCGAACGCGCGCAGCCACAGGCCGCCCGCGCGGATCTCGGCGCGGTACGGCGCGAGGTCGACGTCGAACCGGCGGCCGGACCAGAACTGGTCGGCGATCAGCAGGTCGCCGGCGTGGACGCGGATCGCGTCGCCCGTCCAGTCGAGGCTCAGCAGCACCCGCTCGGCGTCCTCGAAGACGTCGTCGGGAACCGGCACCTCGACGGGGACGAGCACCGCGAAGTCGGTGTCGTCCGGGGCCGACAGCCGGCCGGCGCTGCCGCCCGTGCGCACCGGCGCCACCACCGCCGCGGCGAACCGGGGCGCGGCGAGCGGCCGGGACAGGTCCTCGCCCGGGACCACGTACCGCGCGAAGAGCGAACCCTCCCCGGGCACGCGCGCATGTTCGCCTGTTGGCAGCGGCGGCAGGACGTCGACGGCGCGGTCCTCTGCGTGCGGGACGACGCGGAGCGTCTCGCCGTCGAAGTACGCGCTGCCGTCCCACAGCACGACGGACTCGCGCCCGCCGATCGTGCCCTGCCACACGGTGTCCGCCACGGCCGGCGGCAGGAAGACGAGGGTCGTGTCGCCGACGACGACCTCGGCGGCGAGCCCCGGCGCGGCCGTCGGCGTCGCGACGACGCGGGTGGCGGCCGACGGTCCGGGGCCCGACGACGCAAGGTCCGAAAGGTCCGACGGCCCCGAGTCCGACCCCGAGTCCGACGCCGCCGTCTCCAGAGGCTCCAGAGGCTCCAGCGGCTCCAGCGGCTCCAGCGGCTCCACCCGGAGGATCTCCGCTCCCCGGATCTCCTCGGCAGCGACCCCCTCGAGCTGCAGCTCGACGTCGACGCCGTCCGTGGTCGCGAACAGGAAGACCGGTCCACGCTCGGTGTCGAGGCGCGTGATCGGCTGCGCCGGTACGGTGAGCGCCGGGACCGCCCCGAACCTCTGGCGCAGCGGCCAGGCTGCATGCACCCCCGAGCGCAGCGTGGTGGCCGCGGTCGGGACGGTCACGCGGTGCGGGCCGAGGTCGACGTCGAACCGCACCGCCTCGACGTCCGCGAGCGCCGCGACCGCGGGCTGGTGGTTGTTGACGAAGAGGTAGCCGCGCTCGCCGTCGCCCCGGACGGACCAGCGCACGGCGTCGTCCGAGCCGCCGCCCCCGCCCCCGTCGTCCGGCAGGACCGTCGGGTAGGTCGCCAGGTCCGGCCCGAACGCCTGAAGGAACAGGTGCTGGCGGCGCAGCCGGTGGTAGTGCGGGCGCTGCTGGCCCGCCGCGCCGACGGGTGCCCAGAAGTCGTAGTCGCGCACGGGCAGGTCGTTGGGGTACCCGGTCGCGTGCGACTCCTGCGTGGTGGAGCGGTCGCCGAGCACCTGGGTGCCGCCGTGGTAGAGGTAGTAGCCCTGCCACGCCGAGCCGCTGCCGAGCTTCGTGAGGGCGAGCGCCGCGACGTCGTCGGCGTCCACGTGGGGGCGTCGGTGGTAGGCGACCTGCATGCCGCCGCCGAGCTCACAGGTGGCGAACGGCCACGGGTCGGCGGCGCCGTCGGCCGCCCGGTCCGGGGCGGGGTCGTCGCGCAGGTCGGCGCCGACGGTGAGGTCGTCGCGCACGGTGCTGAACGTGTAGTGCGTGGCGCCGAACGCGGGCCACCCGGTGGTCGACTCCTCCCAGAAGCCGTCGGAGTACCCCGCGTACACGGGGAGCACGCGGCCGCGCGGCAGGCGGGCGCCGCCCCAGCCGGTCGCGAGCCACAGGGGCGCGCGCAGGCCGGCGTCCTCGGCGAGGTCGCGGAGCGTCGCGAGGTGCTCGGGCTGGTCGTAGAGCTCGTTGTCGACCTGGATGCCGAGCACTGGACCGCCGGGCTGCCCGGGTGAACGCAGCAGGCCGCGCACCTGCTCCGCGATCGCGGCGTACCAGCCGCGGACGAGCTCGACGTAGGCGGGGTCGTTGGTGCGGTGCGCCACAGGCAGGTCCTGCAGCCAGTCCGGGAAGCCGCCGTTGCGCGTCTCGCCGTGCGCCCACGGGCCGATACGCAGCACGACGTCGAGGCCGGCGCGGCTCGCCGTCTCGACGAAGCGGCGCAGGTCGCGCGGCCCGTCCCAGCGCACCTGCCCGCGCACCTCCTCGTGGACGATCCAGAGCAGGTAGGTCGCAACGACCGTGACGCCCCCGGACCGCATCGTGCGCAGCTCGGTCTCCCACCGTTCGGGGCGGTCCCGGCTGAAGTGGTACTCGCCCATGACGGGGAACCAGGGCCGCCCGTCCCGCTCGACGTACCGGTCGGTCACGCGCACGGCGTCCGGCGCGCCGGCGGGGTCGCCGAGGTCGAGCGGCGCCGGCCGCACGGGCGGGGCGGCCGAGACACGGACGCGGCGGACGGTCGGCTGCGCGGGTTTCGGGCTCACCCACGCGACCCTACGAAGCGGCGGCGCGCGACGACATGCACAGATCGACGCCGCGCCTGGACGATCGCGCGACGACGCCCTCGACTGCACCCGCGACCGCGGGCGCGACCGGCCCGCGGCCCCGCCCGGTCAGCCCGCCTCGTCGACCGGCGTCAGCGGCACGAGCGGCTCGGGGCTGTGCACGCCCCGCGGCTTGTAGCCGAGGGAGTCGGCGGCGCCGAGGTAGTCGGCCAGGTACCAGACGATGCTCAGCCACATCTCGGTGCCCTGCAGCCCGGGGACGCCGTCGGGCCCGGCGCCGCGCGGGGCGAACGCGAGACCCGCGCCGTCGGCCCAGGTCTCCAGCGCCCGGTCGAGCTGCTCGCGCGCCCAGGCCTCGCCCTCGGTGCGGCGGTGCGCGGTCTGCTTCGCCGCGAGCCAGAGCGGGTGCACGATGTCGAGGACGTTGCACGCGGTCCAGCCCTCGGGGGTCGCGAGCACGGGGTCGGCCGCGTGCTCCAGCACCGTGTCGACCGCGGCCTCGGGGTAGGGCAGCGGCAGCCCGAACTGCGCGTACGAGCCGCGGGTCAGGCGGTAGAACCCGTTGACCGCCTGGAGCCAGCGCGGCGCGGGCTGCGGCGCGCCCCACAGGCCCGTGGCCGGGTTCGCCCGCGCGGTCAGCCAGCCGATCAGGCCGTACAGAGGGCCGACGCCGCCGTCGGGCAGCTCCTCGGCGAAGTCGGTGATGTTGAGGGCGCAGGCCGTGGCCAGGGAGTCGACGGCGGCGCCGCTCCCCCAGGCCTGCACGCCCCAGTCGCGCGCCTCCAGGGCGGCGACGACGTCGCGGTCGCCCAGCGCGTGCACCGCACGGACCGGGTGCGGCAGCCGTGCGCCGAGCAGCCGCACCGCGTAGCCGACGCTGAGCACGTGGTAGGCGGCGTCGCCGTCCGTGGGCGAGAGCGGCCCGCCCGAGCTACCACCGCCCGACAGGCCCCCGTCCGAGAGGTCGCCCTCCGGGATCAGCCCGGTCGCGGGGTCCTGGCGGGCGGTGAGCCGCCGGACCAGGTCGACGGCCTCGAACCCGGGCGGCGGGGTGCCGAGCAGCAGGTCGGCGACCTCGACGGCGTCCGCCCACGGGCGCACGGCCGGGACGAGCGGGCCCGCCAGGGCGGAGGGCCGGTCCACGAACCGGCCGTCCTCGAAGCAGCGGGCCAGCACGTCGCCCGCCTGCTCGCGGGCGCGGTCGCCGAAGGCCGCCAGCCGGGCCCCCAGGTCCGGCGCCGGCTTGCCCTGGGTCTCCGCGCGGCGGTCGCGCAGCACGCGCGCGGGGTTGCCCGCGACCACGGCCCAGTCGGGCACGTTCTTGGTCACGACGGCGCCGGCCGCGACGACGACGTGGTCGCCCACGGTCACGCCGTCCAGGATCGTGGCGTTCGAGCCGATCCAGACGTCGTCGCCGATGGTGATGCCCTTGCTCCAGGTGCCCTGCTGGAAGACCGGCCGGTCGTTGGCCATCCGGTGGTTGAACCCGAGGATCGAGCTGTGCGCGCCGATCCGCACGCCGTCGCCCATCCGGATCTCCCCGCGCACGACGGCGAACGGGTTCACCGAGCAGTCCGCCCCGAGCGTCAGGTCGCCCGACAGGTAGGCCAGCGCCGCGACGTAGGTGCGGTCGCCGAGGGCGAGCCCGTCGCAGTACACCGCGGCGTTCGGGGCGACGAAGACGCCCGCGCCGAGCTGTGCCCCGGCGTCGGTCAGCTCCCGCTGCCGGGCCGCCTGCGCCTCGCCCTCCGCCGAGGCGGGGTCGTACTCCCAGGGGAGAAAATCGACACGTCGGACGCCTTGGGCCGCTGAGTGATCCACGCCGCAAGCCTATCCACGCGCCGCCGCACCCTCCGGGACCCGCAGCAGCGCCAGCGGGACGTGGTGCTGTCCCGCGTGCACGTCCCGGTCGCGCAGCGAGCCCTGCGAGACCGGCCGGGGGAACGAGATCTTCACGACGTCGAGCGACGGGATCCGGAAGATCCGCACCGTGCTCGCCTCCACCCCGTACAGGCCGGCGACGACGTCCTCGTTGACGAACTCCTCGTCGGCCACGACGCGGTAGCCGGCGGCGTCGCGCATGAAGAGCTCCATCGTGACCCAGAACGGGCCGGCGTTCTTCGACCGCACCTCATGGGCGAGGTCGGCGATCGTGACTGGCAGGGCGGGGGCGCCGGTCAGGGGCTCGGTCATCGCTGGACTCCGTACTCGATGCGGAACAGGCTGGTCGGCGTGGGGCTGTCCACCACGTGGTTGAGCACGAACTCGTAGGCGGCGCCGCGCTCGACCTCGGCGGGCGACGTCGGGAACGCGAGGCTGGGCAGGTAGCCCATGGCGGGCGTCGGCAGGTGCAGCATCAGGGGGTTCACCAGCTTGGCGACCGCCGTCGCCGTGGCCTGGTCGGCGGCGTCGACCAGCAGCATCACGCCCACCTCGCGCGGCGGACCGCTCTCGGGCTCCAGGTCGTCGAGCACCGCGTCGTGCCCGTACAGGCGCAGGTCGAACGCGTACTCGTCGTCGGCCAGGCCCAGGGTGCCGCTCACCCACTGCCGGATCATGGTGCGCATCAGGTCGGCCCAGGCGTCGATGTCCCGCAGGATCAGCGGGTCCCGGACGGCCGTGAACGACATGGTCTGGTAGCCCGTGATCCGGGCACCCTCCAGCTTGACCGTGTGCTGGTCGGCGACGTGGAACCGCGAGCCCTCGACCCGGACGGTCCGCTCGTCGAGCGCCGTGTAGACGGCGTCGCGGACGTCGAGGGTGCCGTCGGGCTCGCGCATCTGGAACGGGTCGACCGTCTCGTAGAGCATGTGGGCCGCGACCGTCCGCGGCGTGCACGCGGACCCGGGGTCCAGGGGCTCGATGGTGAACCCGCCTGCGTCGATCGTCGTGTACACGCCGCCCGTGCGCGGGTTGGTCGTGGCCTGCCCGCCGCACTCGACGATCTTCGCGGCGTGCCAGGTGGGGCCGGCCGGCATCCCCTTGAGCAGCGGGTACGCCGCGGCCAGCGCCGTGTCGGTGGCCCGGCCCGCGAGGATCACCTGCGCCCCGGCCTCCAGGGCCTCGACGATCGGCTCGTGGCCCATCATGCCCACGATGTGGGTGCAGTCCTCCAGGGTCTCGGCGCTCAGGGCGCCCAGGGGCGGCAGGGCGTGGATCCGCCCGGCGTCGAGGTGCTCCTTGAGGTCGGCGGCGTCCTGCTCGCTGTAGATCCGCGCGACCTTGAGGTCGAGCCCCTCCTCGGCCATCACCCCGGCCGCGAGCCCGGCCACCCAGTCCACCCCGGCGTCGGTGCCGCTGGTGCCGCACGAGCCGATGATGAGCGGCACGTCGGCGCGGGCCGCGGCCTTGAGCAGGCTGCGCAGGTCGCGGGCCACCGCCTGGGCGGCGGTCTTGGGGGTCGAGGACCCCAGGTAGTAGGGGCCGGAGTCGGTGGAGCCGCCGTCCAGGGTGATCACGTCGACGCCGAGCGCGAGGCCGCGCTCGATCGTCGACTCGTCCCAGCCCGCGCCGAGCATGCCGCTCGGCGTGAGGATCCGGACGGAGCCGGTAGATGTGTTGGTGTCCATGGTTCTCGTCTCTGTCACGCGCCGGTGGGCGCTGCGGTTCGGGGCCGGGCAGGTCAGCCCGGGATCGCGGCGAGGACGGCGTCGGTCATCTCCCGCGTGGTCGCGGTGCCGCCGAGGTCGGGGGTGCGCACGACGTCGTCGGCCAGGACCGTCTCGATCCCGGTCATGAGGTCCCGCGCGGCGCCGGGCTGCCCCAGGTGGTCGAGCATCATCGACGCGGACCACAGGGCGCCCACCGGGTCGGCGATGCCCTGGCCCGCGATGTCGGGGGCCGAGCCGTGCACGGGCTCGAACATCGACGGGTGCTGGCGGGTGGGGTCGATGTTGCCGGCGGGGGCGATGCCGATGCTGCCCGCGACGGCGGCGGCGAGGTCGCTGAGGATGTCGCCGAACAGGTTCGAGGCCACGATCACGTCGTACGCCGCCGGGCGCAGCACGAGCTTGGCGGCCAGGGCGTCGATGTGCTCCTGCCGCCAGGTGACGCCGGAGTGCCGGGCGGCGCGCTCCCGGACGATCTCGTCCCAGAACGGCATGGTGTGCACGATGCCGTTCGACTTGGTCGCCGAGGTGACGTCGCCGCGCCGGGTCGCCGCGAGCTCGAAGGCGTGGTCCACGATCCGGGTGACCCCGGGGCGCGTGAACACCGCATCCTGGACGGCCAGCTCGTCGGGCAGGCCGCGGTTCAGGCGCCCGCCGATCTCGCTGTACTCCCCCTCGACGTTCTCGCGCACCACGACGAGGTCGACGGTGCCCGCGTCCCGCAGCGGGCCCGGCAGCCCGGGCAGGACCCGGATCGGCCGCAGGTTGACGTACTGGCGGAACCGCCGCCGGATCGGGATGAGCAGCCCCCACAGCGAGACGTGGTCGGGCACGTCGGGCCACCCCACGGCGCCGAGCAGCACGGCGTCGTGCCCGGCGATCCGGTCGAGCCCGTCGTCGGGCATCATCGCGCCGGTGACCAGGTAGCGGGTGCACGACCAGTCGAGGTGGTCGTAGCGCAGCACGAACCCGTGCCGGGCGGCGAGCAGGTCGAGGGCCCGGAGGGCGGGCGGGATCACCTCGGTCCCGATCCCGTCCCCGGGGATCACCGCGATGCGGTACTCGGGTGGGCTGCTGGTCATGCGGTCTCCTCGGTCGTCGTCTCGGCGGTCGTCTCGGCGGTCGTCGCCGGGACGGCGAACAGGTGGGCGTTCACGGCGTGACGGGGGCGGCCCGCGAGCGCCGCGACCAGCTCGGCCGCGCCCTCCCGGCCCGCGGCCGCCCGCGCCTGGGCGGTCTGCCCGGCGAGGTGGGAGTAGACGACGATGCCGTCCACGCCGCGCAGCGGGCTGTCCGCGGGGAGCGGCTCCTCGGTGACGACGTCGAGCGCGGCCCCGGCGATCTCCCCGGCGCGGACGGCGTCGGCGAGGGCCTGCTCCTGGACGACGGCGCCGCGGGCGGTGTTCACGAGCACCGCGGTGCGCTTCATCCGGCGCAGCTCGTCGGGTCCGACGATGCCGCGGGTGCGGTCGGTCAGGGCGGTATGGACGGAGACGTAGTCGGACCGGTCCAGCAGCTCGGGCAGGTCGACGAACTCGACGGGCCCCGCGGTGCGCTCCGACTCGGGCACGCGGGTGGTGCAGAGCACCGTCAGGCCGAACGCCTTGGCGAGCGGCACGACGGCGCGGGCGGCCGCGCCGTAGCCGATCAGCCCGAGCGTGGCGCCGCGCAGCTCGTGCCCGTCGGCGCGCGGCCAGCCGCCGTCCGCCACGCCCCGGGCGCTCTGGACCAGGCCGCGGGCCGCGGCCAGGAGCAGGCCGAGCGTGTACTCGGCGACGGCGTTGGCGTTGATCCCGGGCAGGTTGCTGACCGTGACGCCGTGCCGGGCGGCGGCGGCCACGTCGATCGAGTCGTGGCCGACGCCGGTGCGCACGACGACGCGCAGGCGCGGGGCCCGGGAGAGCACGGCGGCGGTCATCGGCTCGTTGGCGACCAGGGCGGCGTCGACGCCGTCGAGCGCGGCGACCAGCTCCTCCGGGTCGCGGCGTCCGACGAGCGGCCGGTGCGTCGTCTCCAGGCCGGCGGCCCGCAGGTAGCGGTCGACGTCGTCGCCGGGGCGCAGGTAGTCGGTGGTGATCAGCACGCGGGTCATCGCTCACACCGCCTTCGCTGTGTCGGCACGCCGTTGCAGCGCCTCGACCCGGGCGACGGCGAGCACGCCGAGCACCGCGACGACGGCGACGTCGACGAGCATCAGCGTCCAGCCCGTCAGGTCGACCATGCCGCCCACCAGGGCCGGGCCCACGAACCCGCCGCCGGCCCAGCCGACGGCGTAGAGGCCCGCGTAGGTGCCCATGACCCGCGCCGAGGGGGCCAGGTTCCAGAGCACGACGACGGCGTTGACCAGGAAGGCGGCCGCGCCCGCCGCGCCGACGCAGAACGCGACCACGGTGCCCGCCGGGGTCTGCGCCACGGTGCCGAGCGCCATCGCCGCCGCGAAGAGCGACATCCCGATCATCATGGTCCGCAGCCGGCCGATGCGTTCGGCGAGCAGCGCCGTCGGGTAGGCGGCCAACAGGAACGCGACGCCGCTCGGCAGCAGCAGCCCGCCGGCGTCGCCGCGGGAGAGGCCGAGCGCCTCCATGCCGTACGGCGTGGCCAGGGCGCGGGACGCCGACCAGGCGCTGCCGAAGAGCAGGATCGCGATCATCATCAGCAGCCGGCTGCGGTCGGGGTCGCGGACGATGTCGAGCACGACGCGGCGCACGCCCGGGCGTGCGGGTGCTGCGTCCGCGGCGTCTCGCCCGTCCTGCGCGGCGCCGGCGGCGTCCGCGGCGTCCTCCGCCAGGGCCGCCTGGTAGCCGGGCGACCGGCTGTCGCGCACGGTGAGGCCGAGCACCAGGATCGAGACCAGCATGAGCGCGGACGGGATAGCGAACGCCAGCGCGGGGTGCTCGTCGACGACCAGCAGGCTGATCAGCGCGGCGACGATCACGGTCAGGCTGGAGGCGATCTTGACCGCGGCGTTGGCCCGGCTGCGCTTCTCCGGGGCGACGAAGTCGGGCACCAGCGACTCGGCGATCGGCTTGAACGCGTTGGCGACCAGCGCGTAGCAGAACATGACCCCCACCAGCAGCGGCAGCGACGCGGCGGCGTGCGGGATCACCAGGAAGAGCAGGGCGGCGACCGGCATGCCGACCACGAGATAGGGCATACGGCGGCCCCACGACGTGCGCGTGCCGTCCGAGCGGTTGCCGAGCCACGGCTGGACGAAGACGCCGAGCAGGTTGTCCATGCCCATCAGGAAGCCGACCAGCGCCGCGCTGGTGATGTGCTCCCGCAGCAGCGGCGGCACCTGCGCGTCGTAGAAGTTCCAGGTGGACTCCTGGGCGAAGACGGCGAGCGCCACCAGCAACGTGATCCTGGTCTGCGCGTGCCGCACCGGCGGCGCGGTGGTGGACATGGAACCTTCTCCCTCTGCCACCTCGTCGTGGCCACGTCTGCGTGTCGCGCTCACCGTACTTTTGCTATAGCAAAACTGTCAACGGTTGCAAAAGTGCGCTGCGATAGCACGGGCCTACGATGGGGCCGTGACCTCCGAAGCCCTCGCGGCCCTGTCCGGCGACACGCTCGCCGACCGGTCCTACCGCGCCATCCGCGACGCGATAACGACCGGGGAGCTCCGCCCGGGCCAGAAGGTGACCGAGCGCGGTCTGGCCGAACGGCTCTCGGTGAGCCCCACGCCGGTGCGCGAGGCGATCCGGCGGCTCGAGCAGGACGGCCTGCTGGAGCGGACCGGGCCCCGCACGGTCAAGGTCGCGCCCATCGGCGACACCGCCGTCCAGGACCTGGCCGAGGTCGAGGTGGCGCTGCGCGGCATGGTCGCGCGGTTCGCCGCGCGGCACGCGACGCCGGGCCGGCTCGACCGGCTCGACGCCCTTCTCGACCAGGCCGACGACCTGCTGATCGTGGCCCGGCAGCGGCACCGGTCCGGCGAGGACGTCACCCGGCAGCTCCACCAGCTCCTGGACGTCATGCAGCAGTTCAACGACACCGTCGACGCCTGCGCGGGCAACCCCGTGCTGGTCCGGCTGCTCGACCAGACCCGCGTCTTCTCCCGCCCGGAGCAGCGCGCGCGGCGCCTGGAGCGCGTCGCGCACGACGACGAGTTCGGCATGGAGCGCTGGGCCACCCACCGGGCGCTCGTCGGCGCGCTGCGCGCGGGCGACGCCGCGGCCGCCGAGGCGCTCGTGATCGAGGACGCCCGCGGCGGGCTCAGCGACCTGCTCGCCGGGACGGACCGGCTGCGGGCGGCGCGGAGCGCGCCCGCCTCCTGAGCCCGGCTACCGCTTCAGGCCGAGCGCCCGCAGCTCCAGGTCGGCCAGCCGCCGCACGACGTCGGGGTCGCCGTCCCGCCACGCGCGCACCGGGTCGTCGGAGATCCGGTTCAGGGCCCGCAGCGGCCGGTTCGTCAGCGCGCGCAGCGCCAGCAGCGCCGGATCGGCACCGACCAGCCGGCGGCCCGCGCTCGCGCGCCGCACGAACCGCACCCGCAGCGGCACGTAGACCACGGCCAGCAGCAGCACCGGGACGAGGAAGACGGCGAGCCCGACGAGCAGCGCGACGTCGGCCACGGTCTCGGCCTGGGAGCGGCCCGCCTCGGCCAGGCTCTCGGCGGCGTCCGCGGCCCCGCTGAAGGGCGCGGCCAGGTCGTCGCCCACCCCGGGGATGCCGTCGATCCGGCCCTCGACGTCGTGGAACCGGGCGGCCATGTCGTCGGCGGCGCCGGCCGTCGCGAGGCCGGGGCGGCCGAGCTCCAGGGTCGCCGCCCACACCTCGCGGCCGGCCCAGGCCCAGGCCGCGACCCAGGCGAGCAGCAGCAGGTCACCGAGCACCTGACGGGCGCCCCTGGCCGGGGCGGCGGCGTACAACCTCATGGTCCGGACCTCCGGGTGTCGACGTTCGGCACGCCGCACCGTATCGGACTTACTGCCCAGCAATTCCACAACCGATGAAACCGATATGTGGTTGCATACTCTCCGAATTGTTTCCGACTTTGCGAGGTACAGCATGGCTGCCGACGAGCTCACCCGGACCTTCGTCGAGTTCGACTCCGACGGCGACGGCCGCATCACCGCGGACGAGTTCCGCCAGGCCATGGCCACGCGCGGCGAGGAGACCACGGACAAGGACCTCGACCAGATCTTCGGCAAGGCCGACCACGACCAGGACGGCAAGATCGACCTGGCCGAGTTCACGGTCGCCTGGGACGCCTGAGACCGGCGTCCGGAACTGTCCGTCCGGCGGGGCGGCCCACCCGGGG
>NZ_JBHWZO010000170.1:0-13195 GCF_042728455.1 Promicromonospora sp. NPDC060204 | reverse complement strand
GACGGGGCGGGGTCGCTCAGGCCGAGGCTGTGGAGCGGGTCACCGACCTGGGCGCCCGGCGCGCTGCTCACGCCGCCCGGCGGGAACGCAGCCGGCCCACGACGGTCCACGCGATCATGCGCGCCATCCGCAGCGGCCCGTAGCGGACGCCGGACGCGAACGGCGCCTCGCCGCGGAGCGTGGCCTCCGCCCCGCCGTCGACGAAGAGCACCTGCCCGGTGACGAACGCGGCGTCCGGCGTCAGGAGCCAGGCGATGGCGGCGGCGACCGGCTCGACCGGGCCGGGCATCCCGAGCGGCTGCGGCAAGGCATCCCGGAGCACCCGCACGCTCGCGGCGTCGGCGAGCAGGGTGCGCCGCGCGGTCCCGGTCTCGACGACGCCCGGGGCGACGGCGTTGAGCGGGATGCGCGCCCCCGCCCACTCCTCGGTGACGGCGGTGCGGCGCAGCCACCGGTTCAGGGCGATCTTGGTCGACCGGTAGACCGCTCCCCCACGACCGCGCGCCACCATCCGGTCCGCGACCGCCAGGGCGCGGGCCTCGTCACCGGCGAGGCAGGCGTCCACGAGGTCGTCCTCGCCGGCGGAGAGCGAGGAGGCCGAGCTGACGACGACGGCGCGGGCCGCGGCCCGGCGCGCCAGGTCGCCGCGCAGGGCGGTGAGCAGCCCGACGGTACCGAAGTAGTTGAGGCTGACGGCGACGCGTGCGTCCGCGCTGCCGGCGACGAGCGCGACCCCGTCAATCCCGGACGGGGCCAGCTCCCGGACCCGCGCGACGGCGGCGGCGCGCCCCTCCGCGGTGGTCAGGTCGGCGCGGACGTCGGCGGTGTCGGCGAGGCCGCACCGCAGGACCCGCGCGCCCTCCCCGTCGAGCCGGTCGGCGACGGCGGCGCCGATCCCGGAGTCGGCGCCGGTGACCACGTAGGTCCGGCCGGTGTGCTGCGACATGGGCGCCTCCTTGATCGACACTTTTATGCACTAGTGCATTCATACACTAGTGCATCGATTCCGCGCTACGCTGGGCCCATGAGCAAGGAGACCGGGATCCGGGAGCGCAAGCGGGCCGAGACGCGGCGCGTGATCGTCGCCGCGGCCACCGCGCTGTTCCTCGACCGGGGCGTCGCCGGGACGTCGATCGACGACATCGCGGCCGGCGCCGGCGTCGCGCGCCGCACGTTCTTCCTGCACTTCCCCTCGAAGGAGGACGTGCTCTTCCACTACCTGGAGGGCCACGTCCGCCGGGCGGTCCTGGCACTCGACGACCTCCCCGCCGGCGCGGACGCGGCGCAGGGCGTCCGGGCGGTGATGACGGCGTTCGTCGACCTCTTCGAGGATCCGGGCGCCGGTACCGACGAGCTCGCGGACCTGCGGGCCGAGCTCGTCACCGCGTCGCGCGGCCTGCCGGCGTCGCTCGTGCTGCGCCTCCAGCGGGCGCAGACCGACCTGGTCGGCGCCCTCCACGCCCGGTTCCCGGACCGCGCGGGGTGGCCGCTGCTGGCGGCGCACCTCGGCGCCTGCATGGGCGGCGCGACCGCGGCGGCGGTCGCCGCCGAGCGGCCCGAGGACCGGGCTGCCGCCATCCGCGCGGCCGTGGACCGCGCGAGCGCGGGCTTCGCGGCCTGACCACCGCACCGGCTCCGAGGGCCGAGGGACGAGTGGCGGGGACGCTACGCTCCAGGCGACGAGCTCCCGGCGACGAAAGGATGCCCATGCCCGCAACGGCCGACCTCTACGACGAACTCGGCGAGACGGTCCAGTCCGTGCCCGTCCAGTTCCAGCTCCACGGCGGCGTCGCCCGGTTCGAGGGGCCCGTGCGCACCGTGCGGTGCTTCGAGGACAACGCGCTGCTGAAGTCGATCGTCTCGACGCCGGGCGACGGCGCCGTCCTGGTCGTCGACGGCGGCGGGTCGCTGGAGCGCGCGCTGATGGGCGACATGATCGCCCAGATCGCCGCCGACAACGGCTGGGCGGGCGTGGTCATCCACGGCGCGGTCCGCGACCGCGTGGCGCTGGCCGAGATCCCGCTCGGGATCAAGGCCCTGGGCACCAACCCGCGCAAGAGCACCAAGACGGGCGCGGGCGAGGCGGACGTCGAGGTCGCCTTCGGTGGCGTCACGTTCCGGCCGGGCGCCCGGCTCTGGAGCGACGAGGACGGCATCCTCGTCGAGCGCTGACGCACCCGACGGGGAGCCTCAGCCCCGGCGCACCACCTCCAGGCGGGTCAGGCGCCGGCCCTGGACCGCGGTGACGACCAGGTCGACGTCGGCGACGTGGACCTGGTCGCCCACCTCGGCGATCCGGCCCAGCCGGCTGACGACGTACCCCGCGACGGTCTCGTAGGGCCCGTCGGCCAGCTCCACGCCGGTCCGGTCGGCGAACTCCTCGATCGTGACCCCGGCGTCGACGACGGACGTGCCCTCGGCCTGCTGCGACGCGCCCTCCAGCGCGTCGTACTCGTCCTGGATGTCGCCGACCATCTCCTCGACGAGGTCCTCGAGCGTGACGATCCCGTCGGTGCCGCCGTACTCGTCGACCACCACGGCGAGGTGGCGGCGCTCGCGCCGCATCTGCGACAGCGCCGGGATGAGGTGCGCGGTGGCCGGCAGGTAGAGCATGCTGCGCGTCAGCTCGCGCACCGGCGTCGTCCTCGGCGCCCCGAACAGGTCGCGGACGTGCAGCAGGCCGGTCACGTCGTCGAAGTCGGTGCCCGTGACCGGGTAGCGCGAGTACGGGCTGACCCGCACGATCTCCAGGACCTCGGACACCGTCAGGGCGCCGTCGACGAAGGTCACCTCCCCGCGCGGGCGCATCACCTCGCTGATCGACCGCTCCGCGGCGTCGAAGACGTCGCTCAGGATGCGGCGCTCCTCGGCGGGCAGCCCCTCGTGCGCCACGACGACGTCGCGCAGCTCCTCCTCGGTCATGCCCTCGGAGGTGGCCCGCGGGTCGCCGCCGAGCAGGCGCACCACCGCGTTGGTGGAGACCGACAGCAGCCAGACCACCGGGCGCATCAGGTTCGCGAACACGTCCAGCGGCGGGCCGACCACCAGGGCGACACCCTGGGAGCGCTGGAGCGCGAACCGCTTGGGGACCAGCTCGCCCAGCACCAGCGAGAGGTAGGCGATCACGAGCGTCAGCACGATCAGCGAGGCGGTCGCGGCGACGTCCGCCGGCAGCCCGAGACCCTCCAGCACGGGCGCGAAGTCCGGCGCGAGCGTCGAGGCGCCGTAGGCGGCGGAGAAGAACCCCGCCACGGTCACGCCGATCTGCACCGCTGCGAGGAACCGGTTGGGGTCCCGGGCCACCGCCGCGACCCGGGCGCCGCGCCCGCCCCGGGCCTCCAGCCGGCTGATCTGGCTCTCCCGCAGCGAGACGAGGGCGAGCTCCGTGCCGGCGAAGACTCCGCCGACCAGGATGAACACCAGGACCAGCGCGACGTTGACCCACGTGTCCTGGTCCATCAGCCGCCCACCTCCCCGGCGCCGCGCTCCGCCCACGCCGCGAGCTCGCCGACGGGGCCCAGGAGCGACACGCCGCGCCCGGTCAGGGCGTACTCGACCCGCGGCGGCACCTCGGCGAACGCCTGGCGCGAGACCAGCCCGTCGTCGGCGAGGCGGTTGAGCGTGACCGTCAGCAGCCGGTGCGAGATGCCGTCGATGCCGCGCAGCAGCGTGGTGAACCGCACCGGTCCGTCCCGCAGCCGCGCGATCACCACCAGCGACCAGCGGTCGCCCACCCGCCGGAACAACCGCCCGACGGCGTCCCGGTCCTCGGCGGTGGCGCACCGCGGGACCGACTCGTCCGCAGTAGCGAGCGCGGGCTCATGTGCGTCGGTCATCTCGACTCCGTCCTCCATCGGCTTCCCATCAGGCACCTCAGGGTGCCTGACGCACTTCGAAGTGCGCGATCGAAACCTGGCATAAGGCCCTGTCGCCGCCTGTTCCGGCTGTCGACCGGCAACACCGGACGCCCCGGTTCCCGTCCACGAACCGGCGCCACGCCCAAGGAGCAGCACCATGACCGAGATCGCCATCATCGTCGGCAGCACCCGCCCGGGACGCTACAGCGACGCCGTGTCGCAGTGGGTCCTCGACCGCGCCAAGGAGCGCACCGACGCGACCTTCGAGCTGATCGACCTCGCGGACCATCCGCTCCCCCATCTCGACGAGCCGGTCCCGGCCTCCGGCGGGGCGTACACGCACGACCACACGAAGGCGTGGTCGCGGGTGATCGGGCGGTTCGACGGGTACGTGTTCGTCACGCCCGAGTACAACCACTCCACCACGGGCGTGCTCAAGAACGCCATCGACTACCTCTACGCGGAGTGGAACGACAAGGCGGCGGGCTTCGTCAGCTACGGCGTGGCCGGCGGCACCCGCGCCGTCGAGCACCTGCGGCTCGTCGCGGCCGAGCTGCGCCTGGCGACCGTCCGCAGCGCCGTCGCCCTGTCGTTCCACCACGACTTCGAGGAGTACGTGACGCTGACCCCGGAGCCGCGTCAGGAGGCCGCGCTCACCGACCTGTTCGACGACGTGGTCGCGTGGTCGGGCGCGCTCGCCCCGTTGCGCGCGACGCGCGCGGCGTAGGGCCCGCCAGCCGTCTCACATCCTGAAACGTTCCTGGTCCCGGTCCTGACCACGCCCGTGGGCGTGCTTTCATGCGCAGCCCCCACCCCGACGTCGTCGTCGACCACCCCGAAGGAACCTCGTGCCGCCCACCCCCACCGACACGCCCCGCGTGCGCCTGACCGGCCTGCGCAAGGTGTACGACGCCGGTGCCCGTCCCGTGACCGCCCTCGCCGGCGTCGACCTCACGGTCGCCGCCGGCGAGATCCACGGCGTCGTGGGCCACTCCGGCGCCGGAAAGTCCACCCTCATCCGCTGCCTCACCCTGCTGGAACGGCCCACCTCGGGCACGGTCGAGGTCGACGGCGTCGAGCTCACGGGCCTGTCCGAGCGGCGGCTGCGCTCGGCGCGCCGCCGCATCGGCATGGTGTTCCAGCACGTCAACCTGCTCGACTCGCGCACCATCGCGGGGAACGTCGAGTACCCGCTGCAGATCGCCGGCGTCGGACGCCGGGAGCGGCGTGAGCGGGCGCGGGAGCTGCTCGACCTGGTGGGCCTCGGCGACCGGCTCGACGCCCACCCCGCGCAGCTCTCCGGCGGGCAGCGCCAGCGCGTCGGCATCGCCCGCGCCCTGGCCGCCCGGCCCGCCGTGCTGCTGTGCGACGAGCCGACGTCGGCGCTGGACGGGGCGACCACCCGGCAGATCCTCTCCCTGATCCGGGACCTGCGCGACCGGCTCTCGATCGCCGTGCTCGTGATCACCCACGAGATGAGCGTGGTGCGCGAGGTCTGCGACACCGTCACGCTGCTGGACGGCGGGCGGGTCGCCGAGCACGGGCCCGTCGCCGAGGTCGCCGGCCGCACCGGCTCCCGGCTCGCCCGCGACCTGGTCCCGGTCCCCGACCTGCCCGTGGGGAGCGAGCGGTCGCTGCTGGACGTCGCCTACACCACCGACCGCACGCCCACCGACCAGGTGCTGCGCGCGCTCGCGGACCTCGGCCCGGACGTCCAGGTGGCCGCCGGGACCATCGAGACCATCGCGGGACGCCAGGTGGGCCGCCTCCAGCTCGACGTGCCCGTCGCCCGGACGGCGGCGGTGCGCGCCCGGCTCGCCGAGAGCGGCCTGCTGGGTGAGCAGGCCGGCGCAGAGCCCTCCGGCTCCGCACCCGCCGACGACGTCGAGGTGACCCGATGACCTGGTGGGACGAGCTGGTCTCCAACCGGGTGGTGCAGGAGATGCTGCCGGAGGCGACCGTCGAGACGCTGCTCATGGTCGCGGTCTCCTCGCTGCTGACCCTGGTGCTGGGCCTACCGCTCGGCGTCTTCCTCTACTCGACGTCGGCGGGCGGCACGACGCCGAGCCGGCCGGTCAACGCCGCCGTCGGGCTGGTCGCCAACGTGGTGCGCTCCCTGCCGTTCCTGGTGCTGATGATCGCGCTGCTGCCGTTCACCCGGTTCGTCGTCGGCACCACGCTCCAGTGGGAGGCCGCCGTGGTACCGCTGACCGTCGGAGCCATCCCGTTCTTCGCGCGCCTGGCCGAGACGGCGTTCCGGGACGTGCCCGAGGGCAAGATCGAGGCCGCGCGGGTCATGGGCGCCGGCCAGGCGAGCATCACCGTCCACGTGCTGCTCCGCGAGGCCCTGCCCGCGCTCGTGTCCTCGTTCACGGTCACCGTGATCGCGCTGCTGGGCTACTCCGCCATGGCCGGTGTGATCGGCGCCGGCGGCCTCGGCGCCCTGGCCATCTCCTACGGCTACCAGCGCTTCGACACCGCCGTCATGACGGTCTGCGTGGTGCTGCTCGCCGCCCTCGTCATCCTCATCCAGCTCCTGGGCGACCGCCTCGCCCGGGCCTTCGACCACCGCTGACCCCATCTCCCCACCCGTCCAGGAGGACGTCCATGAGAAAGAACCTGAGCGCGGTCGCGCTCGCGACCGTCACCGCGCTCACCCTCGCCGCGTGCGGCGGGTCCGCCGACGAGGGCTCGGACGACGCCACGTCCGAGGCCTCGGGTCCCGTGACGCTCACCGTCGGCGCCAGCCCGACGCCGCACGCCGAGGTCCTGGAGTTCGTCAAGGACAACCTCGCCGAGGAGGCAGGGATCGACCTGCAGATCGAGGTGTTCGACGACTACGTCCTGCCGAACACCGCGCTCGCCGAGGGCGACCTGGACGCGAACTACTTCCAGCACCTGCCCTACTTCACCTCGCAGGTCGAGGAGCAGGGGTACGAGTTCGACCACTTCGAGGGCGTGCACATCGAGCCCTACGCCGCGTACTCCGACGAGTGGGAGACGATCGAGGACGTGCCGGACGACGCCGTCTTCGGCATCACCAACGACCCGGGCAACCAGGCCCGCGCGCTGGACCTGCTGGAGAAGAACGGCCTCATCACGCTCGCGGACACCGGCGACGCCGACCCGACCCTGCTCGACATCGAGGACAACCCGAAGAACTTCGAGTTCATCGAGACGGCCCCGGAGTCGCTCGTGCGGGCGCTCGACGACGTCGACCTGGCCATCATCAACGGCAACTACGCCCTGGAGGCCGGGCTCAACCCCGTGACGGACTCCCTGTTCGTCGAGTCCGGCGAGGACAACCCGTACGCGAACTTCCTGGCCGTGCGCAGCGAGGACAAGGAGCGGCCGGAGATCGTCACGCTGGACGGGCTGCTGCACTCCGACGAGGTGCGTGAGTTCATCGAGACCCAGTGGCCCGACGGCGGGGTCCTGCCCGCCTTCTGAGCCGCGCTCGACACCGAGGCCCCGTACCCGCTCCGGGTGCGGGGCCTCTCGCGTGCCGCAACGGCGACCGGGCGCCGGGTCAGAGCATCCCGCGCTCCCGCGCTGCGGCCACCGCCTCCGTTCGGGACTGGGTGCCGAGCTTGGTGTTGATGTGCGCGAGGTGCGACTTCACCGTCGCGACCGAGACGAACAGCTCGCGGGCGACTGCGTCGTTGGACCGTCCCGCCGCGACCAGGCGCAGCACCTCGAGCTCGCGCGCGCTGAGGGTCTCGCCCGGGGCGCGCACCCGCCCCAGCAGCCGCCGCTGGACGCCCGCGCCGAGCGCGACCTCGCCCGCGGCGGCGGAGCGGATCGCGCGGGCGAGCTCCTCGGTCGGCGCGTCCTTGAGCAGGTAGCCGGTGGCACCCGCCTCCACCGCGGCCAGGATGTCGGCGTCGGTGCCGTAGGTCGTGACCACGAGCACGGCTGTCGCGTGCCGCCGGACGATGCTCCCGGTGGCCTCCGCGCCGCCCATCCGGGTGTCGCCGAAGCGCAGGTCGAGCAGGACGACGTCGGCCCGCCCCGGGCCGTCGAGCCAGCGCAGCAGCTCCTCAGCGGTGGACGTCTCGTGGACGACGCGCATGTCCGGCTGGCCGTCGATCACGGCGCGCAGCCCGGCGCGGACCACCGGGTGGTCGTCGGCGACGACGACGTCGATCATCGGGCCTCCTCCTCCGGCCGGACCGGCAGCGTGACCGTGAGGACGGTCCCGGCGCCCGCGGGACCCTCCAGCGCGAGCTCGCCGCCGAGCTCCCGCACCCGGGAGCGCATGGCGGGGAGGCCGAAGCCGCGTGCGCCCGGCCCGCCGGACGCGGTCGCCGCCGCGGTCGCCGACGCCGGAACCCCGGGCGCGGCCGCCGGGCCGAGGCCGACGCCGTCGTCCGCGACCCGCAGGGTGACGCTCCCGGGCGCGTAGGTCAGCGTCACTTCCGCGCGGGACGCGTCCGCGTGCTCGTCGACGTTGGCGAGCGCCGACTGGGCGATGCGCAGCAGCGCGGTCTCCAGCGGCACGGGCAGCGGCCGCGGGGTACCGCCGGCGTGCACGGTGACCGCCAGGGGGCGCGACCGGGTGCCGTCGCGGCCGGCCGCCGTGCGCTCCGCGACGCGGCGCAGCGCCCCCAGCAGGGTGGTGCGGTCGAGGTCGGCGGGGGTGAGGTCCTGCACCACGCGCCGGGCCTCGGCCAGGCCGTCGCGCGCGGCGGACCGGGCCTGGCCCACGAGCTCCCGTGCCCGCGCGTCGTCGGAGCCCACGGCGTCCTCCGCCGCACGCAGCAGGAGCTCGATCGCGGACAGCGACTGCGCGAGGGTGTCGTGGATGTCCCGGGCCAGCCGGGCGCGCTCGTCCGTGACCGCCCGCTCCCGCTCCGCCTGGGCGAGGTGCCGGCGGGCCCGGGTCAGCTCGTCCACGGTGCGCTGCCGGTTCTGCGCCTCGCGGACGAAGGCCTCGATGCCGAGCACCACGCCCACGGCGACGGCCGCCCCGAGCAGCGGCCCCAGCACGTACCCGGTCCACGGCTCGCCCGGGCCGGACCGGGTCAGGAGACCGTCGGCGACGGTCACGACCGCGGTCAGGACGACCGCGACGACGCCCCGCCGGGGACCGAGCACGTGCATCTGCAGGATCATCAGCGGGAACGCCACCCACAGCGCCGCCGGGGACAGCCAGAGCAGCACGACCCAGACGACGGTCAGGCCGACGATCCACGCCAGGTCCGGCCACCAGGTGCCACGGGGCGTGTCCACGGACCGCTCGTGCACCCGCACCGCCGCGCGTCCCGCGACATAGCCGGCGAGGAGCACCCCGCCCGCGAGCGCCGCGGGCCAACCGGCGCCGGGCGGCGCCTGCACCACCGCGATGACCACCAGGACCACCAGCAGGAGGTCGAGCCCGACGACGAGGCCGCGCGTCGCCGGGGACGAGGTCGCCGCGGACGGGGAAGGGCGGGTCACCCGTCCACGATAACCAGCGGCAGGACCAGTGCATCGTCCGAAAGGTTGAACCGCCGGTCCACCGTTCGGCGGCCCACGATCACTCACGCCGCCGATGACCGCCGTCCGCCCGGCGCGGAGGCTGGTACCCGTACCGGCAACCGTTGGAGGAATCTCGTGTTCGTCGCCCTGCGCGATCTCAAGCATGCTCGTGGACGCTTCGTCCTCATGTCCGTGGTGATCGTGCTCATCACCTTTCTCGTGACCTTCCTGGCCTCCCTCACGGCGGGGCTGGCGCGGGAGTCGACGTCGGCCGTGACCGACCTGCCCGCCGACCACCTGGCGTTCTCGATGCCGGCCGCGGACGATGCGCCCGAGTTCACGGCGTCCCGCGTCACCCAGGAGCAGTGGGAGGGCTGGGCCCGGAAGCCGGGCGTCGCGTCCGCCGAGCCGCTGGGGGTGGCGACCACCCGCGCCGCGTCGGGCAGCACCACCGCGGCGGTCACGGCGCTCGGCGTGGCCCCGGGCACGGACCTCGTGCCGGGGGACGGCGGGGACGGCGGGGACGGCGGGGACGCCGGGGACGCCGGGGCCGACGTCGAGCCCGGCACGGTGGTGCTCACCCCGGGCGCGGCCGACGCGCTCGACGTCGGCGCCGGCGACACGGTCACGCTCGGCGGGCAGCGGCTGACGGTCGCGCGGACCGTCGACGCGGACCAGTCGTTCTCGCACACGCCCGCGGTGTGGACCACGCTGGAGGACTGGCAGGCCGTCGGGGCCCGCGGGTCCGGGGCCACGGCGGACGGCCCGGTCGCGACAGTGGTCGCCCTGACCACGACCGGCGTCGGCGGCGTCGGCGGCGCGGAGCTCACCGCCGCGGACGGCGACCTCGGGACCACGACCGTCACCACGCCGGACGCCCGCTCGGCGGTGTCCTCCTTCGTGGGCGAGAACACCTCGCTGACGACGATGCAGGCGTTCCTGCTCGTCATCTCCGCCCTGGTGGTCGGCGCGTTCTTCACCGTCTGGACCATCAGCCGCACCGGCGACGTCGCCGTGCTCAAGGCGCTCGGCGCCTCCACCGGCTACCTGGTGCGCGACGCGCTCGGGCAGGCCGCGGTGCTGCTGGTCGGCGGGGTCGCGATCGGGACGGCGCTCACCGCCGCCGGCGCGGCGCTGCTGCCGGACGCCGTCCCGGTCGTCCTGACGACCGCGACGACCCTGGTGCCCGCCGCGGGGCTGGTCGTGCTCGGGCTCGTGGGCGCGGGTGTCGCCGTGGCCCGCGTCGCGCGCGTCGACCCCCACGCGGCCCTCGCGGCGCGCTGACCGGGCACGCCCCCGCACCCCTCATCCACGCATCCCGAAGGAGAATCCCATGGACCTGCGCCTCGACCGCGTCACCCTCGTCTACCCCGACGGCGACACCACGCTCACCGCGGTGGACGACGTCGACCTCACCATCCCCGCCGGAACCACCACCGCCCTGCTCGGCCCGTCCGGGGCCGGGAAGTCCAGCCTGCTGGCGGTGGCCGCCGGGCTGACCCCGCCCAGCCGCGGCACGGTCGCGATCGGCGCCGAGACGGTCTTCACCCCCACCACCACCGTGGCGGACGCGACCCGCGTGCGGCTCGACCGGATCGGCATGGTCTTCCAGTCGCCCAACCTGCTGGGCTCGCTGACCGCCCTCGAACAGCTCGAGCTGCACGCGCACCTCCGCGGCGCCCGGCCGGCGAGCGTGCGCGGGCTCGCGATGGAGCTGCTGGACGCCGTCGGGCTCGCCGGCCTGCACGACCGGCGGCCCGCGCGGCTGTCGGGCGGGCAGCGGCAACGGGTCGCGATCGCGCGGGCGCTCGTCGGCCGGCCGCAGGTGCTCCTCGTCGACGAGCCGACGTCGGCCCTCGACCACGAGCGCGGCACCCAGGTGGTCGAGCTGATCACGGGCCTGGCGCGCGAGACCGGGGCGGCGACCCTGCTGGTCTCCCACGACGCCGCCACGCTCGGTTCGGTCGACGCCACCGTCCGGATGCTCGACGCCCGGGTCGAGGCGCCCCAGCCGGCGTGACCTGGAGCTGGACGTTCGTTCAGCAGGCGGCAGACGACCGTCACCCCGCCGGTCATGGTCGCCTGTCGCCTGCTGAACTCAGCTCAGCAGATGGCGTACTCCGTCACTCCTTGACCGAACCCGCCGTCAGACCCTCCACGATCCAGCGGCTCGCCAGGGCGAACAGCACCATCGTCGGCAGCACGGTGAGCACCGCGGCGGCCGACATCGGGCCCCACGCGATGTTGAACGTGGAGATGAAGCCGTTGAGCGCGGCCGGGACGGTCTTGTTGGCGTCGGAGTTCATCAGCACCACGGACAGGAACAGCTCGTTCCAGCAGTTCACGAAGTTGAAGATGAACGCGGCGGCGATCCCCGGCGCCATGACGGGCACGAGCACGCGGAACAGCGCGCCGAGCCGCGAGCACCCGTCGATCATCGCGGCCTCCTCCAGCGCGTCCGGCATGTTCTCGAAGAACCCGCGCAGCATCACGGTGGAGAACGGGATGCACATGGCCACGTAGACCAGGCCGAGGCCCGGCTTGGTGTCCACCAGGCCCAGGTCGGCGAGCATCGCGTACAGGGGCCCGAGCGCGATGAACGCCGGGATCATCTGCGTGAGCAGGAAGGCCCCGAGCACCGCGCCCTTGCCCCGGAACTCGAACCGGGCCAGCACGTAGGCGCTGAGCAGGGCGATGAGCGTCGCCGTGGCGCCGGCCACGAGCGCGACCACCAGCGAGTTGCCGAGGAACGTGCCGAAGGCCGACGTCGCGAACAGGTCGGTGTAGTTGGCGGTCGAGGGCTCCGACGGCCAGTACTCCAGGGGCCACCGGTTGATCGAGCCGGGCGACTTGAACGACGTCACGACCACCCAGTAGAGCGGGAAGAGCGTGATGACCAGCCACAACGTGAGCCCGGTGACGCGGACGACGCCGCCCGTGGTGACCCGGCCGGTTGCGGTTCGAAGAGCCGTCATCGCTGGTTCACCCGCCGCATCGCCGTCAGGTAGAAGGCGCAGAACACGAACAGGACGACCATGACGGCCAGCCCGATCGCGCTCGCCAGGCCGTAGCTGCCCTGCTGGGTGTACTCGATCATCCAGGTGGTGACGATGTGCGTGCGGCCGGCAGGCCCGCCGGCGGTCATCGCGTAGATGATCTCGGGCGAGTTGAACGTCCAGATCGCCCGCAGCAGCACGGTCAGCGCGAGCGTCGTCCAGATGTAGGGGACGACGATCGAGAAGAGCCGGCGCACCGTGCCCGCCCCGTCGATGGCCGCGGCCTCCAGCACCTCGTCGGGCACGGACTGGAGGGCCGCGAGGATCATGATCGCGAAGAAGGTCACGCCGTACCAGACGTTGGCGACGATCACGGCGACCATGGCGAGCTTCGGGTCGGCGAGCCACGGCAGGGGCGCGTCGATGGCGCCCGCCTTCATCAGCAGGTCGTTCACCACGCCGAACTCGGCGTTGAACATCCAGCGGAACAGCATGCCGACCAGGAAGCCGGACACCGCCCACGGGTAGAAGATCAGCGCCTGGTAGAGCCCGCGGAAGCGGAACCGGCGCCACAGGGCCAGCGCGACCAGGAACCCGATGACGAGCTGGGGCACGATCGAGCCGACCACCCACACGAGCGTGTTGCCCGCGACGATGGGGAAGACCGGGTCGGCGAGGATCGTGGCGAAGTTGCCCAGGCCCACCCAGGGCGTCGAGGTGAGGTCCCACAGGTTCCAGTCGCGGAACGCCATATGGGCGCCCTGCAGCATCGGCCAGTAGGTGAACCAGCAGACGAAGACGATGGCGGGCGCGAAGAACCCGAGGATCGTCAGCGCCTGCCGGCGTCCGAAGGACTTGCGGCGCACCGGCCCGCGCGGGGCC
>NZ_JBHWZO010000169.1:0-13490 GCF_042728455.1 Promicromonospora sp. NPDC060204 | reverse complement strand
GACATCTGGGGATCGGCAGCTCGGGCTGCCGATCACCCGACGTCCTTCCGACCACTGGCCTTTCTACCGATCACCCGGTGTTCTGTCCGTCCCGGTGCTCTGGCGGACGGTCGCCGCCCGGCGGCGGGCCGTCCTGATCAGCGCCCAGCCGCAGGCCAGGAGGACGACCGTCAGGCCCAGCAGGGCGGTGACGTCGGCGCCGGTCGCGGCGAGTCCTCCGCCGGCGTTGCTCGCGCCGGTGCCGGAGCCGTCCGAGCCTCCTGTCCCGCCGCCCGAACCGTCACCCGGGCCGCCGCCCGGCGGTGGGCTCGGGGACGCGGTCGGTTCGGGCGTGGGTGTGGGCGTCGGGGTCGGTGTGGGCGTGGGGCCCGACGCCTCGTCGTCGTTCACGATCGTGCACGTCGTGCTGGTGCCCGCCGCCAGCGTCACGGTGCCGCCGTCGACCGCGACGGGCTCGTCCGCGCCGTCGACGCAGGTCCACCCGGTGCTCGTGTACCCGTCGGGGCCGGACTCGGACAGGACGTAGTCGCCCGGGTCCACCTCGACATCGGTCACGTCCACCGAGCCGCCCGGACCCGTGACGGGGGTCGGGCCGGCGGCGTCGAGCTCGAAGTCGGCCGGCTCCGCCGTCCCGTCGTCGTCGTTCACAACCGTCTTGACGAGCGTGAGGAACGTGGGGCACGTGACCGTGTTGGTCACGACGACCTCGCGGAACGGCAGGCCGGCGGTCGTCTCGTACGGCAGGGCGGCCGGATCGTCGAGCGGATCGCCGTCGACCGAGGTGACCTCGGCCGACCCGGCGGTGCATCCCGGCGGCAGGGCGGCCGCCTCGTCGACGGTGACGGCCTCGTCCACGTCGTAGCCCACGCGCGCCTCGCCCCACGGCTGCGCGGTGGCGGCGGCCCCGGCCGGGCCGGTCAGCGTCGCGTCGGCCGAGAAGCCCGCGGGCTGCTCGCCGTCGGCGTACGCCTCCCCGTCGATCACCCACTCCTTGTCCACGACGATGCCCGCCGACGGCCGGTTGTAGACGGTGCAGGAGACGAGCGCCGTCGCGGGCAGGTCGACGACGAAGCCCGGCCGCGCCGCGTCGTCGACGTTCGTGACGTCCACCGGGTCGCCCGTCGTCCGGTTGACGCACACCGCGTTCTGGCCACCCGGGGTGACCAGCTCGTAGCCGGGCTGCTGTGTCTCGGCCACGGTCACGTCGGAGGTCAGCGTGCCGGTGGGGTACTCCAGGTCGAAGTTCACGCCGCCGGTGCCGTCGTCGGCGGTGGTCGCGGTGGCCGGGTCCACGGTGACGCCAGGGGCCGCCGCGCTCGCGTCGAAGACCCAGCCCGCGCCCGCCGGGACGGAGCCGCTGACGTCGTCGCCCGTGTTCTGCGCGGGCACGATCTCCTTGAAGACGCTGACCGACCCCTGGCACTGCGACAGCGCGAGGTCCTGGAGCGCCGCCCCCGCCTCGGCGTAGTCGTCGGCGTCGAAGTAGTCCGCCTCCAGCACGTTCGTGCCGTCGAACAGGGTGGGCCCGGACAGCGCGCGCAGGTTGAGCTGCGTGACGTCGTCCACGCCGTCGCCCACGCCGAGGGCGACCAGCCGCGAGCCCTCGCCCTTGATCGCGTTGGCCGAGTAGATGCCGTTCTCGACGTCGCGGAAGTGCGTGGTGCCGCCGGTACCCAGGAGCGGGTCGGCGCTGAACCGGGTGGGGTTGCCGTCGGTGATCACCACGGCCAGCTCGTAGCTCGGCGCGGCGTCGGCGACCGCCCACAGCCCGCGGTCCCAGTTGGTGCCGCTGCCGGTTGTCCAGCCGGCGTAGGTGTCCTTGAAGTCGTCGGCGCCGGCCTGCGTCGCCACGTTCATCAGGTCCGGGAAGTTCGCGCCGACGCTGGTGCTCGGCGAGCTGCCGTCGAACGAGAACACGGCCATCCGCGACGGCGTACCCACCAGCGCGTCGGTGAAGGTGTTCGCCGCGCCCTTGAGCGCCACGAGCTCGCTCGAGCTCACCGAGGACGAGAGGTCGAGCACGAGCGCGACGTCCAGCCCGCACTGCTCGGGCAGGGGCGGGTTGGACCGGGACTGCTGCCAGACGCCCTCGGAGTCGGTCACGGGACGGCCGCTGCCGGCGGTCCCGAACATGAACTCGGACTCGGACGAGTACGTCGCGCCGCCCGCGAGCGCCGGCGTCTGGAAGACGTACGGGCTCTCGACCGAGCCCGAGCCGGAGCCGGGTCCCGTCCGCAGGGTGGGGTTGGTGAACCAGCCGGACGGCGCGTCGACCTGCCGCACCCACCACTGCGCGCCGGCGTTCGCGCCGCCGGTCGCGGTATCGGGCACCACGAAGCTGCAGTCGCCGTCGGCGTCGGAGGTGCACAGACCCCAGTCCGGGTCCACGGGGTCGGCCGCGTCCGCGGTGGCGAACAGGCCGAGCGTGACGCCGGCGAGCGGCGAGACGGTCCGCGTCCCGGTCCGGTCGGCGCCCACCGCGACGGTCACCACGGACTCGCCGGGGGCGGGCGCGGGGACGGCGGCGGGCACGGCGGCGGGCACGACGGCGGCGGGAGCGGGGGCCGCCGGTATCGGGGCCGCGGACACCGCGGCCGGGGCGACTGCGCCCGTGCCGCCGAGCGCGAGCAGCGCGGCAAGGGCGGTGGACCAGCCGGCGCGCGGCGTGACTCTGCCTCTCATGGAACCCTCTCCGCCCTGGCCACACGCCTGGGCCCGCTCCAGCCTCTCAGCCGCCCCGGGAGTTGTCGCGCGGTCGTTGGCGCCGCACTGCCCGGTCGCAGCGCGGATCCGGCACGGCGGTGCGAGGGTGGGGCGCATGACCGTTCCCCCTGCACAGCCGGACGCCCCACCGGAAGCACAGCCGGAAGCGCTGCCGGGCGCTCCGTCGAACTCCGTGCCCGCCGCCCGGCCCGACGTCGACGCCGTCCTCGCGCCGTTGCCGGCACTGCTGCCGGGCCTGCGCGAGATCTACGTGGACCTGCACGAGCACCCGGAGCTGTCGTACGAGGAGACCCGCACGGCGGCCCTGGTCGCCGAGCGCCTCGCGGCGGCCGGGTACGTGGTGCACGCCGGCGTCGGCGGGACCGGCGTCGCGGGCGTGCTGACCAACGGCGACGGCCCGTGCGTGCTGCTGCGCGCCGACATGGACGCCCTGCCGGTCACGGAGGACACCGGGCTGCCGTATGCCAGCACCGTCCGCACCACGACGGCGGAGGGCGTCGAGTCGGGCGTCATGCACGCGTGCGGGCACGACGTGCACGTCACCGCCCTGCTCGGCGCGGCCGACGTGCTGGCGCAGGGCCGGTCCGCGTGGTCGGGCACGCTGGTGGTCGTCTTCCAGCCGGCGGAGGAGCTCGGCACGGGCGCCCGCGCCATGGTCGACGACGGGCTGTACGACCTCGTGCCCCGCCCCGACATCGTGCTGGGGCAGCACGTGGCACCCGTCGCGGCGGGCCTGCTCGGGCTGCACGCCGGGCCGGCGTTCGCGGGCACCGACATCCTGGACATCCGGCTGATCGGCCGGGGCGGCCACGGCTCGCGGCCGGAGGCCACGGTGGACCCGGTCGTGATGGCGGCGTCCACGGTGCTGAAGCTGCAGACGATCGTCTCGCGCGAGGTCGCGGCCGGCGACGCCGCCGTCGTCACGGTGGGCCGCCTCCAGGCGGGCACCAAGGACAACATCATCCCGGACGAGGCCAGCCTCGGCGTGAACATCCGGTCGTTCGACGAGGCCGTGCGGACCCGCGTGCTGGGCGCGATCGACCGGATCGTGCACGCCGAGTCCGCCGCTGCCGGCGCGCCGCAGCCCCCGCGGATCACACCCGGCGAGTCGTTCCCGCCGCTGTACAACGACCCGGCCGAGACCGAGCGCACGCGCGCGGCCCTGGCCGCCCAGTTCGGCGCCGAGCGGGTCATCGACCCGGGCGCGGTGTCGGGCAGCGAGGACGTCAGCGTGCTCGCCACCGCCGTCGGCGTCCCGCTGGTCTACTGGCTGCTCGGCGGCTGGGACCCGGCCGCGTTCTTCGCGGCGGAGCAGGCGGGCACGACGGACCGGGACATCCCGTCCAACCACTCCCCCCGGTTCGCGCCCGTGCCGCACCCGACCCTGGAGACGGGCGTGACGGCGCTCGTCGTGGCGGCCCTGGACCGGCTGGAGGCGCCGCTCGGCGCGTAGCGGTCAGCGCTTAGCGGTCAGCGCGTATCCGTCAGCGAGTGGCCAGGGCGTCGACGAGTGCCGTCATCCGCTCCGCGGTGCCCTCGTGCTCCCCGAAGTGCACGGCGAGCTGGGCGGCCCCGGCCTCGCGGTAGGCGACGACGGCGTCGGCGACCTGCCCGACCGGCGTCCGCCCGTCCCAGCCGATCCGGAGGGCGGGCGCGACGGCGCGGCCGCCTGCCAGCTCGGCGAGCGCCGCGGCCCGCTCGGCGAACGCGGCCGGGCTCGCGGGCAGGCCCTGCCAGACGTCGCCGTACCGGGCCGCGCGCCGCAGCGCGGCGTCGCTGTTCCCGCCCACCATGATCGGCACGGGCCCGTCGGGCACCGGCTCGAACACGCCCTGCTCGTAGGAGAAGCGCCGCCCCTCGTACGGCGCCGGCCCACCCGTGAACAGGTGCCGCAGCAGGGCCAGCGAGTCGTCGGTGACGGCGCCGCGCCGGGAGTGGTCGGCGCCCACGGCGTCGAACTCCGGGACGTTCCAGCCCACACCGACGCCCAGGACCACGCGGCCGCCGGAGAGCTGGTGCAGGGTCGCGACCTGCTTGGCGAGCACGAACGGGTCGCGCAGCGGCACGACCAGCACGGACGTGCCGAACCGCAGGCGTTCCGTGACCGCGGTGAGGTGCCCGATGGTCACCAGCGGCTCGTACACGCCGCCGAACGTCGCCCCGTACGGCCCGGGCGGCAGCACGTGGTCGGGCAGCCAGGCAGTCGTGTACCCGAGCCCCTCCGCTCTCTGCGCCAGGTCGACCAGCGTCCGCGCCGGCATCGCCGGGGACTCGTCGGGCAGCACCACCTGCAGCTCCATGCCTGACGGAACCCGCCCGGGCCCGCTCCCATTCCCTTCCCCGCCGCGCGCCGGCATGGTTGGCTTCGGGCCGTGGAGATCATCGTGACCAGCGTCGTCGCCGTCCTCGGAACCCTGCTCGGCTCGCTCGCGACCCACTACTTCCAGCGCCGCAACCGCGCCGACGCGGAGCGCTTCGAACGCGGCGAACGCCTGCGCCAGGAACGGGTGAGCGCGTACACGACGTTCGGCGGCGCGCTGGTCAACCTGCGCCGGGCCCAGATCGACCGCTGGTTCGCCGAGCACCGGGAGCGCGCCGGCGACCCCGAAGCGCTCAGGTACGAGAGCTACCGGATGCGCACGAACGCGCTCGAAGCACTCTTCCGGGTCCAGCTGGTGACGGAGTCCAAGGAGCTCATCGACCTGGGCCAGCAGGCGATGGACGACATCGACCTGCTCACGTCCGACCTCCCGGCCGAGAAGCTCAACGACGCCCGCGACGCGGCCAAGGCGAGCATCTTCAGTTTCGTGGAGGCGGCCCGCAAGCACGTCGAGGTGGCGTAGCTCGCCCGCCGAAGAGGACTGGTACTAGTCTCCGACAAACCACAGATAGAGATGAGAGCCGCTCTCGACCTGTTGGCACAGTTCTTCGATCTCAGCCGCCGATTCGCGCCCGACAATCTGACGAACCAATGGATCGGAAACCTCTCGTCGCAGCCACGAAGCCTGCCGCGAGTTGAACATGGTGTCGGCGTATGGGAGTAGTCCAGCCAGAAACGGGAACTCACCCTCGTCTATCTCTTGGATCGTCGTCAACCAGTCCAGCCTGCAATCTCCTCGCCGAATGATCTCGCCGCTGCCTCTGCGTACCTGAACATTGATCATGCGTCGTCTCTTCAGTTCGGGTGAACACTCTCGACCACACCGCCTCGCACCCAGACCGCAACAGAGAACAAGTCGTTGCCATCTACGTCGTATCCGATCGCGTGGCGGCTCCTGATGGTGAGCACATGCCGATGCGCGGCGCCTGTGCCGAGGTTCATGTTGTCCATCGGCTTCCTCATCGCGAGCTTCGACCAGTTGCGAATGTGGCTCGGCGTGACCCAGTCCTGGAACTTGGACTTCTCCTCCCATCGCCACGCGTCCGCATGGTTTGCATCGTGCCTCGGAAGGATATGAGTATTCATCACATCGTCCGACACGGTCCCCGGACCGCAGTTGTGAACCAGGACCGCCGTGTCACCGGCCAGTACGTAATAGGTTCGATCTAGGTCAACTGTCAGGTTATGAACGACTGCAGGCTTGCGCTGAACCTGGACGTCAAAGACTTGCGCCCAGGTGCCCGAACTCGTCTTGAGCCACTGCCCGGAGCGCAGGTCTGCAGCCTCAACCCAGGCCCCCTTCTGTGGGTTCCAGAACGGGTGGCCGTCAGTTGCGACGATCTTGTGCTTGTCGCCATCATGATCCTGAACGGCGACGCTGACCAGAGTCTTCTCGCCGCTACCCGTAATGTGAGCAGTGACCAGCTGTCCGCCCGAGCGATCGCCGGTGTCCTCATCGCCTGCAAGCACCTCGTCGCCAGGCTCGATGTCCTCAATTGGCTTACGATTCCCGTTTGCAAGAAGAACCAAGGTGCCCGGCAAGAAACTGTTGGTGGTCTTGCAGCTCAACGGTTCGTCTGCCTTTGCCGAGTCGCCCTTACCGGTGGTGTCAGCCTTCTTCTTCGCGGCATCAGCACGTGCCTTGGCCTTCGCCTGAGCCGCGAGCTGTTTCACCTTCGCGTCCGCCGCAGCCTTCGCCTTGGCCGCCTTCGCGGCCGCCTCCCGGGCCGCCTTAGCAGCCGCCGCCTTCGCGGCTTCCGCAGCCTGTTTCGCCTTCTTGGCGCCAGACAGGATCGTCTGCGCCCACTTCAGCTCGCTGGAGAAGGTCAGCACGGCCTTGCCGGCCTTGTAGATGGCCTCGCCGATCTTCGCGGCCTTGAAGATCTTGCCCCAGGGCAGCGCGCCGACGACGAGCATCACGCACGCGCCGAGGTCGCCGTTCAGGCAGTTCATCAGGTCGTTGATCCCCAGGAACTCCATGAGGATCTGCCCGCCGGCCTCCAGGATGACGTCGAGCATCGACTTGCCCTGGAGCTGCTGGGCCTTGGCCACGTCCTCGGCGCTCGGCCCCTCGACCTCCGCGCCGGGGTCGTTCGGGTTGGACGTCGTGTCCGCGCCGGTCGGGCTCTCCGTGGTGCCGCCGCCCGTCGGGCCCTCGATCTCCCGCTCGCCCGTCGGGTCCGTGAACACCATCGGGTTGTTGCCCGCGTACGCGTACGGCGACGACCCGATCGGCTGCGCCCCCGCCGGGTCCATCGACGAGAACCGTCCCGTGCCCGGGTCGTAGTTCCGTGCCCGCATCGCGTAGTTGCCCTCGCCCGTGGTCGGGTCGAGGTACGCGCCGGCGAACCGCATCGGGTTCTTGATCGTGTCGCCGGGCTGGGCATCCGCCAGCGGCCCGACGCCGGTCAGCGTCGCGCCGTCAGCCGAGGCCCCGTCGCCCGAGGCATCGTCAGCCGAGCCGGCACCGTCCTCGCCGGAAGCACCCCCGGCCGCCTGGGCGACGGACCCCGCCAGCGTCGTCCCCTGCCGCGGGTTGCCGAACGGGTCGTAGTCGTACCCCTCCTCGACCTGCCCGTCGGCCGAGAGCATGTTCGCCACGCCGCCCAGCCAGTCGTGCGTGTAGACGTGCGCCCCGCCCTGCGTCTCCAGCAGCGCGAGCGGCTCGTCCGTGGGCCCGTACGCGAAGGCCTGCCGGCCCTGCACCACGCCGTTCACGTCCGTCAGGGTGTCGACGGCGATGTTCTCCAGCGACCCGTTGACGTCCCACGACCAGTGCCGCGTCTTCGCGCCCGCGCCCACCCCTGTGATCGCGTCCAGCCGCATGCGCGTCGCGTCGTAGGTGTAGTTGGTCCGCACCCCGCCCACGGTCGCGCGGGCCAGCGTGCTGTCCAGGTTGTACTCGAGCCGGTCGTCGCCGGCGCGCGTCTGGTTGCCCAGCAGGTCGTAGCCGTACTCCTTGCGCTCGACCTTCGGCCGGCCGTCGTCCTTGCCGAACGTGACCTCGCGCAGCAGCTGGCTCGCGTGGTCGTAGGTGTACCGCGTCAGGTCGTCGCCCGCCGAACCGGTCCGCTTCTGCTCGGTCCGGTTGCCCAGCAGGTCGTACTCGTACGAGATCCGGCCCGCGGCCTTGCTCTTGGGGTCGCACTCGTGCGCCGCGTAGCAGGCGTCCGTCACCCGGTTCGCGTCGTCGTAGGCGTAGGCGACCCCCTCGGTGACGCCGCCGCGCGTCGTCATGACCTTCGTCGGGTTGCCGACCTCGTCGAGCGTCAGGTCGAATGCGGACACCGGGTCCTGCACGCCGTCGACCGGGTCCCCGGTGCGCTCGGTCCCGATCGAGGTGAGCCGGCCGGCGTCGTCGTAGGCGCGTTCCTCGGTGAGGCCCGTACCCGCCGGCAGCGTCGTAGCCGTCCGGCGTCCGGCGATGTCGTAGGCGTACTCCCAGCGGGCGCTGGCCGCGCCCGCCGAGCCGCCGGCCGCCGTCGTGGAGGCGAGCCGCGAGTCGTCGTCGTACGTCGAGGTGATCTTCGTGCCGTCGGGGTAGGTGCGGTCGGTGATGTTGCCGCGCTGGTCGTACCCGTAGGTGAAGGTCTCGGCGGCCTGGTTCGCCTCCTCGCGGACCACCTTGGTGATCTGGTCCTCGTCGTCGTACGTCACCGTGCGCACGCCCAGCGGGTCGCCGTACGACGTCGTCCGGTCCTTCGCGTCGTAGCCGTACGTGTACCCGGGCCCGCCGGAGCCGACCTGCTGGCTGGTCAGACGGCTGCGCAGGTCGTACACCGACGTGATGGTGCGCTCCGCCCGCTCGGCGTCGCTCAGGTCGTCCAGGTCCTCGCGCCGGTCGGTCGTGATGGACGAGACGGCGTTCGACTCGGCGTCGTACCCCACGTGCGTGGTGCGGCCCAGCGGGTCGGTGGTGGCCTGGGGACGCCCGGCCTCGTCGTAGGTGACGTGCGTGCGCCCGCCCTGCGGGTCGCGCACACCGACCACGCGGCCGTCGTCGTCGTAGGCGAGCACGGTCGCGAACGCCTGCGAGAACAGCGGCAGCCGCGGCGCGTCCGGCTGGCGCACGTGGCTCACCTGGTCGTCGTCGCGGTAGGCCACGTAGGTGGTGCCGCCGCGCGCGTCGGTCACCTCGGTCGGGCGGCTGTTCTCGTCGTAGGTGGTCGACGTCGTGTTGCCGAGCGGGTCGATCTCGCGCACCCGGTTGCCCGCCATATCGTACTCGTAGCGGGTGGTGAAGCGCGCCTTGTCGGCGCCGTCGACGTTGCCGCGCGGCTCCGTGACCGACGCCAGCAGCCCGTCGTCCGTGTACGCGTACGTCGTGACGCCGCCGACCGGCGAGATCTCCTTGATCTTGTTGCCCGCCGCGTCGTACTCGGTGCGGGTCGTCTTGTCGCCGGCGTCGGTGCGCTTGGTCTGCCGGCCGTTCTTGTCGTACCCCATCGTGGTGGTACGGCCCTTGGTGTCCGTCACGGAGCTCACCTGGCCGGTGTTGCTCCGCTCGAAGCTGGAGGTCTTGTTCAGCTCGTTGATCGAGGCCGTCGTCCGGTCCAGGGCATCGACCTTGATGTCGCGGTCCACGTGCTCGCCGCCCGGGTACGGCATGCGCATCCGGACCGGGTTGTCGTTGGCGTCGTAGAAGTACTCCGTGGTGAAGTCCGCCCGGTTCGCGCCCGGCACGTTGCCGCGCGGCGAGGTGACGGTCTTGACCAGGCCCTTCGCGTCGTACGTGTACGACGTCGTCAGGTCGTCGCCCCGCATCCGCACGCCCTCGGACTTGCGCCGTCCCGCCGCCGTGTACTCGAACACGAGCACCCGGCCGCCCGCCTCGACCTTCGACTGGAGGCCGTTGTCGAGGTAGCTGTACGTGCTGACCACGCCCTCGGGCGAGATCTCGCGCGCGAGCCGGCCGACGTCGTCGTACACCGACCGCCAGCCGCGGGTCTTGCCCGGCTCGTCGACCTCGACCACGCGGTCCTGCTCGTCGTAGCGGGTCTCGGTCGTGTAGCGCCGCCGGTCGCGCGGGTCCGCGGTGCCGCGCGGGTCGGTCTGCGCCACCTGGCGCCCCGTCTTGTCGTAGAAAAGCTCGCTGCGCCGACCCTCCGGCGAGACGACGGCGGACAGCAGCCCCGCGTTCTCCTCGCCGTCCGGCCGGTACTCGTAGCGCGTGACCTTGTCCCGCTGGTCCGTCGTGGACGTGCGCAGGCCGCGGTCGTCGTACTCGTGCGTGATGTCGTTGCCCTCGGCGTCGACGCTGCGCACCAGCTCGTCGAACTCGTTGTACGTGTTCTTCCAGACGTTCCCGTTCGCGTCGGTGAACTCGATCGGGTTGTTCCGGTCGTCGTACTTGGTCTTCTCGTCGAAGCCCTGCGGCGCCACGGCCTGCGTGGGGTTGCCCTGCGCGTCGAACCGGACCACGTGCTGGTACTGGTTGCCGTTGACCACGAGGTTGCGGTCCAGCCGCGCGTTGTACCGGTGGTTGTCGGCGTCGCCGGTGCTGCGCTGGCTGTAGAGCAGCACGTTGCCGCGGTAGCCGTCGTACACGGAGACGTCGTCGGCGTCGGTGCTGCGCGCCTCCTGCTTGCCCGCGTCCCAGGCGAACGTCATCTCGGCGCCCACCCCGTCGCGCTGGGCGACGACGCGCCCGCCGGTGCCGTACTCGTTGTGCACCGCGACGACGTCGTGCGGGTCGACGACCTGGGCCAGCCGGCCCTCGGCGTCGTACCGGTACGCCCACACGTTCCCGCGGGCGTCCTTGACCTTGCTGAGCAGGCCGTCGGCGTACTCGAAGCGCACCTGACGGCGGTCGGGCAGCACCATCTTCTCGATCAGCCCGTCGGCGAGGTGCGCGACGGCGGTGCGACCCGACGCGTCGGTGATCCGGACCTCGTCGCGGTCCACGTCCCCGTCGTGGCCGTGGTCATCGACCTCGACGTAGGCCAGGCGCACGCCGTCGTCGCGCGGGCTGAGCACGGCCGAGAGCCGGCCCGCGGCGTCGAACTGGTACCGCACCTGGCCGGGGGTGACCAGCGCCCAGCCGTCGCCGTCCTTACGGAGGTTCGACCGCACGCCCGGCGGGCGCGTGTACCCGTCGCCGTCAGGGGTGTAGAGCGCCTCGGCGCCGTCCTCGGCGCGCACGATGACGCCGTCGTCCGTCTGCGTGACGCGCATGTCGTACGACCACGCCCAGCCCACGCCGAACGGCCCCTGGCGGTTGTTCGCCGACGAGTAGGTGCGGGCGCTGGCGAACGGGATGCCGAACGACGCCATCTGCAGGTCGCGCTCGACCCGCACGAACGCGCCGGTGCCCGTGTTGACGCCCACACCGCGCTTCGCCTGCCCGACGGCGGTGGGGGCCAGTGCGTTCCCGCACCCGCAGCCGGCCGCCTGGTCGTCGGGGATGGCCGGCGGCAGGATCGTCGCGCGCGGCCGGGAGTCGCCCGACGGGTCCGACACCACCTCGTCGCCGCCCGGCAGCACCGCCGCGACCGTCACGAAGTAGTTCTTGTCCTCGTCGAGCTCCCAGCCGTCCTGGGCGCCGAAGCTGCGGCAGAACTCCGCGCCGCCGCAGAACCGCGGGCCCTCCAGCTCCGCGCGGCTCAGCCGCACCGACTCCTGCTCGGTCTGGTCGTCCCCCTCGTACAGCCGCACGACGGCGGCGGCCCAGTCGGGGTCGACGTCGCCGCTGTCGAAGTACAGGACCAGCGAGGTGTCGCCGAGCAGGAAGCCCGGGCGCAGGTCGATCTCCGAGAAGCCCGCCGCGGCGGCGCTCGGGCGCACGCCCGTGGCTGTGCTCGTGGCGGTGCTCGTGGCTGTGCTCGTCGCGGTGGGTGTCGTCAGTGCTCGCCACGCCGTCGCCGTCACCTCGGCGGGCTCGCCGCCGGCCCGCACGGCCTCCGGCACCACCGGCGGTCGTTCGTCCTCGGCGTAGGCGGTGGACCGCCGCACCCCGTCCGGCATCGCCCGGTCGGCCGGGCCCTGCCCCGGCGAAGCGGCCTGCGGCTCCGCGGCCGCCTCGGCCTGCTGCTGCGGCGCCACGGCGATCAACAGCGACGCCGAAAAGCCGACGGCTACTGCCAGCGCCAACCAACGCCGGAGCAACCAGGTGCTGACAAGGTGGTGCGCACGTGCCTCGGACATCGCCAACCCCCGTGTTGGTGTGTTTCCTGAGGAGCCGGGCCGCTGGGCAGCAACCCGACATCGAGTGTGAACACGCTGAACATTTCCTACAACTGGTTTATCCGGCTTTTCGCATTCATATACATTTAGTCAGGGTGAAAAGCGCAGGTCAGAAGGCTATTCGCACCCGGAAAACTTGTTCGAGATCAGCGCCCGGGACGGCGCCCCGGCGCGGCAGTTCCGGCAGGCCGGCGTGCCGGCGCATGCTTTTCCCATGGACGAATCCGCCCGCAGGACCATCGTGATCACCGGTGCCAGCGACGGGATCGGCGCGGCGGCCGCGCGCCTGCTGTCCGAGGCCGGCCACCGCGTCGCCGTCGTCGGACGCTCGCCGGAGAAGACCGAACAGGTCGCCCGCCCGTTGGGCGCCGATCACTTCGTGGCGGACTTCGCCCGGCTCGCCGACGTGCGCCGGCTGGCCGCGGAGCTCGGCGCCGCCTACCCCCGGATCGACGTCCTGGCCAACAACGCGGGCGGCATCCTGGGCGACCGCACCAAGACCGAGGACGGCTTCGAGCCGACGCTCCAGGTCAACCACCTGGCGCCCTTCCTGCTCACGAACCTGCTGCTCGACACGCTCCTGGCGAGCCGCGCCGCCGTCGTCCAGACGTCGAGCGTGGGCGCGCGGGTGTTCGGCCACCTCGACCTGGACGACCTGGACCACGACCGGGACTTCACGCCCCACCTCGCCTACGGCACGGCCAAGCTCGAGAACATCCTGTTCACCGCCGAGCTGCACCGGCGGTTCCACGGGCAGGGCCTGTCGGCGGTCGCGTTCCACCCGGGCGGTGTCGCGACGAACTTCGCCGCCGAGAGCACCAGCTTCATGCGGCCCCTGTACCGGAGCCGGATCGGCAAGCTGGTCATGGCATCGCCCGAGCGGGGCGCCGCGCAGCTGGTCCGGTTCGCGCAGACCGAGCCTGGCGTCAACTGGCAGTCCGGCGCGTACTACGAGCGCGGCCGGGTCGCCCGCCGCACCCACCCGCAGGCCCAGGACGCCGACCTGGCGCGGCGGCTCTGGGACCGTTCGGCGGAGCTGGTCGGCGTCCCGGCCCGCTGACGCCGGCGTCCGGGTCCGCTGACGCCGGCGTCCCTTCGTCGTGACCCGGATGCGCCCGGCCGACCTCCCCTTTGAGGCCCGAGTTTCTCCTCTTTGGACTGCCCCAAAGAGGAGAAACCCGGGCCTCAAAGGGGAGTTGTGCAC
>NZ_JBHWZO010000168.1:0-13585 GCF_042728455.1 Promicromonospora sp. NPDC060204 | reverse complement strand
CGGTTGTTTCGACTGAACTGACCTGCTAGCTCGTCATCAGCCGCCACGGTCTTCCAGAACGCTTCCCTAAATTCTTTCCAAGAACCGTACGTCCCGGCATTCATGGCGTCCTTGATCCTCTTAGGAATCCATCCAGCATTGCCGTGCGAACCCTTCAGCCAATTGCCGGCCGCCCCCGAAGCTTCGGAACGGAGCGCGGTCGAGGTGCCACCACTCGTCCCCCCGCCAGGCTTGCGGAGGACAGCGCCTCCAAGCATGACGCCGACGAATCCTGCGTAGGCTTCGTCCTGCCTGCCTGCGGCAAAGTCGTCATAGAAGCCGGTTGCCGCGTCAGCATAGCCCTGAGCCTGTTCGGAAAAGCTGGCCTGGCTCCGTCGGCTACGCAGCTCCCGAAGGTTGATCCGAATCCGACGAGGTACTCTGCCGACTCAGTAACGTTCGAGATGAGAGTGTCGAAGAAGATCCCCGGGACGAATCTGTGCCCGTCGATCTCGATCATGGAGATCGGGTTCCCAGCGCCGAAGGCGTACCGGTTGCCGGTGTACGGGTCACTCCCGAGCCCGAAGTCGGCCAGGGCTCCGTTGTACATGTCGCGGGTCGTGAACCGGTTCAGGCCCGGTGAGTAGTCACGGAACCCCATGTCGTAGGTCCCGGTGCTGGCATCCCACCTCTTGGCGTTGTACCGGTAGGCGTTATACGGCTCCGCATCCTCCGGCGCGCCGGCCTCGGGCTTGTCGATCCCGGAGTACTCCGCATCGTCGGCGTCGCCATAGGCGGTGTATCCATAGGTCGCGACCGCGTCACCTGCATCGTCGGTCAGCGTCTCGACATCGGTGTGTGCGTTGTACCCGTAGTACGCGCTCTCCCCCGCCTCGACGCCCGCCTCCGGGTCGGCCTGGTGCGTGATCTGCGACAGCCGCTGACCCCACGGTGAGTACTGGTACGACTTCGTCAGCTCACCGGCGACCTCCTCGCCCAGCACCTCCGACGTCAACCCGAGGTAGGTGTAGTCCGTCGTCTCGCCGCCGGCGGTCTTGGACGCGGTCCGGTCCAGCGGGTCGTACGAGTAGGTCGTCGATTCCATCCCGCCGGACTCGTTCAGCTTCTCCGACGCGGCGATGTGGTCGAACCCGTCGTACGTCGTCCGGCTGATCGTCAGCCCCGCCGAGACCACCGACGTCTGCCGACCGAAGGGGTCGTACCGGTAGGACGCCGTCGCACCATCAGCCGTCGCCGTCAGCAGCCGGTTGCGGTCGTAGGCGTACGTCGTCGCCGTCTCGCCCACGTTCTGCGAGATGACGTTCGCGTTGTCATCGTGCACGTACGTCTCGGTCTTGGCCCCGTTGCCGGTCTTCACCGACTGGGAGAGCCGGTCCACCGGGTCGTACGAGTACGTCGTGGTGCTGTTCAGGAACGCACCTGCCACATCGGCATTCGCCTTGGAGGCGACGTCGGTGGCCTTGTTGCCGTTGTTGTCGTAGGTGTAGGCGTGCGACGCGACCAGCGCACCGCCCGACTTCTCCTCACGCAGCGACTTGAGCGCGCCGTCCAGGAAGTACCCGTTGGTGACGACGTTCCCGTTGGCCTTCTTTTCCGTCGCCCGCATACCCCGGTTGTCGTACGTGTACCGGGTCACCTTCGCCGCCGCGGTGTCGTTCAGGTCGTCCACCGACAAGGACGTGAGCGGGCCCCGAGCATCGAGCGCAAGGTCGTAGGTGTACTCCGACCGCTGGTCCGGGTGCGCCACCGTCAGCGGCTGCCCCAGCACGTCGTACGTGTACGACGTCGTCGCCGTGTCCTGACCCGCCAGCGCCTCCTTGACGCTCGCGACCTGGTTCAGCCCGGTGTAGGTGACCTGGTAGTCGTCCGCCCGAGCACCCGACGAGGTGTCGTTGATCCCCGTGAGGTTCCCGTTGACGTCGTACGAGTACGCGAACGCCCGCGCCTCCGTGTCGTTGTCGGCGGCGTTGTCCCGCACCAGCCGCACCCCGTCGGCGATCACCTTGCCCGTCGCCGACGGCTTCAGCGTCACCGTCACCGGGTCGCCCTTGCGCAGCACGACCTGGCCGACGTCCTTCCACCCGGCGGCACCCGTGGTCTGGTTGACCGTGTAGGCCGGCTCGGTCACCACACCGCCGTGACCGTCCCCGTCCTTGCCGTGCGTCAGCTCGAACTTCGCGTCCGTGGCCGCACCCGACACCTGCGGGTACGTCACCGCCACCTTGTACGTCCCGTCCGCCGGCGCGTCCAGGGTCCACGTGAACTTGTCCGTGCTCGACGTCGCCGCCGCGTGCGTGCGGTGGTTGGTCCCCTGCTCGCCCGCCACCGACGCCGTCGCCCACGTACCCGTCGCGGTGACCAGCCCGGCCGTGTCGTTGTCCGTCACCACCGAGTGCGACCCCACCGGCACACCGTCGTCAGCCTTGGTCTTCAGCTTCCCGTCCGGGAAGTACGACCAGGTCATCGTGCGGTTCGCGGAACCGTCCGCCGAGGTGAGCGTGCGCGCCGTCTGCGCACCCAGGTCGTCGTACTCGTACGTCGTGGAGATGTCCCAGGCGTCGTCGGACGTCTTGATCCACCCGTTGTCGAAGTACTCCGTGGTCGACTCGTTGCGCGCCGTCTGACCCTCCGACGGCGGCATCGACGTCTTCACCGCGCGGCCCGCCGCGTCGTACGTCGTCTGCGTGAACACGTTGGCGTCGTTGTACCGGCTGTCGGCCGGGTCGTACGGCTGGAACTGCTTGACCGGCCGGTTCAGTGCGTCGTACTCCGTCCGCGACGCGAAGTCGTCCGCGTTGGCCGTCGCCACGCCTCGCGGTGTGATCACCCGCGTGGTGTTGCCGACCTCGTCGTACTCCACCTTCGTGGTCCGGTACTGCACCACGCCGCCGACGCTCTCGTGCGGCGTCTTGGTCTCCACCTGGGCGCCACGCTCGTCATAGGTGACGTACGAGGTGTTGCCGTCCGGGTCCGTCGAGGAGAGCGCCAGGCCGTCCGCGTCGTACTCCGTCGAGCTCGAGTTGCCGGCCGCGTCCGTCGCCGAGACCGGCCGGTGGTTCAGGTCGTACTCGGTCGTGGACGTGAAGTCGTCCGGGTCCGCCGTGGCGTTCTTCTTCGGGTCGACCGTCTTGACCAGGTTGCCGACCTCGTCGTAGCTGTACCTGATGACGTCGCCGTCGGCGTTGGTCACCGACGCCTGCTGGTAGATCGCGTCGTACCCGTAGGTCGTGACGAAGTCCGTGGCGTCGCCGGTGGTGGCCACACCCTTGGGCTCGGTCACCGTGGCGAGGTTGCCGACCGTGTCATAGGCGTACACGCTCGCGCGCTCCGGACCGGTGGGCGTGTCCTTCGGCATCGTCGACTTCGTGACCTGGTCGGTCTTGTCGTACGTCGCCGTGGACACCGCCCCGTTCGGCGCGGTGGAGGTCGTCACGTTGTCGTTCGCGTCGTACACCGGCGCCGGCGTCGTGATCGTCTCGTCCGCCGACTTGCGTACCGTCGAAGCCAGAGGCCGCCCGAACGCGTCATACGCCTGCGTGACCAGCCCGTCCAGCGGGTCCTCGACCTGCGTCACCAGGCCGCGCCCGTCGTTCGAGTACGTGGTCCGCGAGACGTTGCCCAGCGCGTCCTCGGTCACCACGGGGTAGCCCACGTCGGTGTACTCGCGGTACTCGGTGACGTTCTCGTTCGCGTCCTTGGCCGTCAACAGCTGCCCGAACGTGTCGTACGTGTACGACGTCGTGTAGTCGCCCGCCGTCGCCGTCGCGATGCCCTTGCCGTCCGTGACGGTCAGCAGGTTGCCCTTGGTGTCATACGTGAACTGGTTCTTGCGGCCCTGCGGCGAGGTCGTCTTCGCGATCTGCGCGACGTACCCGCCGTCCCAGGTCAGGTACTCCATGACCTGCGCACCGGGCGGAGCCTGCTCCGCCGTCTCCCCGGGCACACACTCGGACGCGGCCGGAGCCCCGCCACGCGCGTCGTTCTGCTCGGCGTCGCGCTGCCACAGCGGGTACCCGGTCTTCGGGTCGTAGCAGTACGCGGTCACCGCGCCGTTCGCCTCGGTCAGCGTCCGGACGTTGTTGTCCGTGTCCCAGGTCAGGGCGACGGTCTCGTCCTTCGCGTTCGTCACCGACCGCGGACGGCCGAAGTCGTCCGACACGTACTTCGTGACGTGGTCCTCGGCGTCCGTGACGGTCGAGTTCCACCACCCGGCCGTGGTGTGCGGCGCGTAGTCGAACGTCGTCACGCCGTCGTTGCGGTCGGTGATCGTCTGCACCGACCAGTGGTCCTTCGGGTCGTCGCCCTCGGACGGGTAGAAGTACGACAGCTCCGTGTCGTTGCCCCGCGGGTCGGTGATCCGCGTGAGCTTCGCGTTCTTGTTGCCCTGGTCGGCGTCGTAGGTGAACTTGAACGTCTTGGCGATCGACGCGCCCGACGCGTCGGTGGCGCCCGCGCCGTCGATCATCCGGCCCATAAGGCCCTTGCCGGTGTAGTAGAACTCGATCTTCCGGCCGGAGATGTCGGTGATCGACCGCACGTGGTCGTAGATCTTTGAGTTGTTCAGCCCGCCCGACCCGGCCACCAGGTTGCCGGTGGCCTCGTCCACGTACTGCCAGCCGGTCTGGCCCTTGGTCCAGTAGTTCACCGTCAGCGTCTGCCGGCCCGTGGGGTCGGTGACGTACTGCAGGAACTTGCGGGGCTGGTTGTTCGACTGGCGCTCGGCGTACGTGAACTGCTGCGTGTTGCCGTTCTTGTCGATCACCTGGTTCAGGTAGCCGTCGCAGCCGAACACGAACTTCGTGCCGTCCGGGCGCAGCATCGTCCAGGCGTCCGGGTCCGGGTCCTTGTTGGACGCGCGGCAGTCCACACCGGCCTTCTGCGTCAGCCGGTAGTTGACGCCCGCGGGCGCGTCCCACTGGCCCGTGGTGGTGTTCAGCCGGAAGACGTGGGTCGTGCCGTCGCCGTCGGGCAGCATGACCTCGCGCGGCGAGTTGTTCGGGTGGAACTCGAGCGGGGCGCCGAGCCGGATCGGCCCGGACACCTGCGCCGACCAGCCGAAGCCGGAGACAGTGTCGGAGGTGTCCTGCGAGTTGTACGAGAACCGCGCGAAGGTCGACAGCCCGCGGCCCGGGTTGCTGAACGCGTCGTACGACCAGACGGCGTTGCCCGCCGCCACGTTGTTCATCACCGTGGCCCCGGCGCCGGTGTTCTTCCCGGCGTAGGTGTAGAAGCTCTCCAGGCCCAGCTGGTCGGACGTCGGGTCCTCGACCGCGACGTTCTGCTTGAGCTGGCCCGCGGGCAGCGCCGCGATGCCGGCCGCGGCCAGCGCGCCGGCCTCGGTCTTCTCGGCCAGGTCCGCGGTGGCGACGGTGTCCAGGCCCCGGGCCGACGCCGCGGCCTCGACCGAGTCCTCACCCGCGGCCTCGGCCTCCTGGCGAGCGGTCTTCGCCTGCGCCGCCGAAGCGGTGTTCGCGATCGCCCACGACAGCGAGTAGTCCGAGCGCAGGTTTCCGTCGCTGACGGGCGGTGCGACGACGGACGCCGTGATGTCGGCGACCTCCCCGGACGACAGGTCCTGCGGCAGCGCCGTCGTCGTCGAGGTCGAGCCCGGCGCCACGGAACCGTCCGGCAGCGTCCAGGACGCGACCAGCGCCTGCGAGCCCTTGACCCAGGTGGTCGAGGTCGTGTTCGAGACCGTCACCGGCACCTGGTAGGTCGTGCCCGGCGTCATCCGCTCCGGGGTGTCCGGCGCGTAGAACGTGTCCTCCGGAGCCGTGGACAGGTACGTGACCGACAGGCGCGGTCCCGAACGCTCCAGGCCGTTGTTGTCCTCGGCCTCACCCGAGGCGAAAAGGGACCGGTCCTGGGACGCGGCCTCGTCAGCCATCTTCACCAGGAGCGACTTGTGCCAGGTCGGGTTGTCCACGAACGCCTGGGTCACCGCCTTCGCGTCCCAGGACAGGCGCGACGGGCCCTCGCCCACACTCGACACGGAGGACTGCGCGACAGACGTGAAGCTGCCGCCCGCGTTCCAGGTGCCCGGACCGGTCCCGTCCGGGTCGTTCCAGGTCGCCTTCGTCTCGTCGAAGTCCACCGTGGCGCGGCGCAGCTCGTACACGCCCTGGGTCGGGTAGATCATCGACCCGTCAGGGTTCGTGCGGGTGGTCTCGGTGGTCTCCTGCCACATCCGCAGCTGCGCGTCCGTGACGACCGCCCCGGCCGGAACCGTCCAGTCCTCGAACTCCATGACCGTGCGCGTGTCGCCGTAGACCGTGGACGCGTTCCCGACCAGGTCCCAGCGCTGCGTGGTGATGTCCTGCACCGAGTCCCAGTTGGCGTTCGGCTGGGCCGACGCGAGCGAGGTGTCCCCCGTGGCCCGGATGACCTTGGTCGTGTGCCCGGCCTTGGGCAGGCGCACGATCTGCGTCGAGGACGGCACGATCGCGCCGTCCTTACGCTTCACCGCGACCTGGTAGTAGTACAGCTTGCCCTCGCCCGTCGCGTCGGCGGCGGTCGGCACCGCCGTCGTGTCGACGAACGACGTGGTCCCCGGGGCCACCGGCGCCACCAGCGTGGTGGCCGTGGGATCGAAGGTCTGCGAGACCGAGCGGTGCACCTGGTACTCCACCAGGTTGTCGCTCGTGGCCGACGACGGGTCCTTGTACGCCGACCAGGACAGCTCCGCGCCCGTGGCGTGGATGGTGTCCGGGATGTCCATGACCACACCGGGCTGGCCGTAGGTGACCGTCAGCCGCGGCATGTTGCGGGTCTCGCCGCCGTAGGCGTTCTCACCCGCCTCGTAGCGCGGACCACCCAGGGGGCCTGCGGCGGTCTCGTCGGCCGCCTTGATCATGAACCCGTTGTCGAGCGTGGGGGTCTTGGCCCACTCGCCGACCGTGCCGCTCACGTCATAGGTGTGCCACTTGCCGATCTCGCCGGCCGTCCGGACCTCGGTGGCGTCCTTGATGAACCGCACCCCGTCCGCGATCACCGCCGTCGACGACGTCGCCGGCGTGTCCAGGATCTCCACCTTGCCGCTGGTGCCGGCGTCGAAGGTGTGCGCGGCGACCTGGCTCCATCCCGTAGCCGCCTGCTGGTTCACCGTGTAGGTGTGCACCGGGTTGCTGGTGGCGTGCGTGATCCGCACCGGCACCTGCGTGGACCGGTTGGTACCGGTCACGTTGTGCAGCCACACCTGCCACAGCCCGGAGGCCGGCAGGTCGGGGGTCCAGGTGAAGATGTCGCCCGCGATCGTGTCCCGGTTGAACTGGTAGTCGCCGCCGAACCCGTCCGCGCCCGTCGCCGAGGCGGGCCAGTTGCCCGTCGCCGACGCGTACGGTGAGACGTTGTTCAGGGTGCGGCGCGTGCCCGCGACCGCGCCCATCAGGCCGTTCGCGCTGTTCCACGTGGTGCTGGCGGACGTCCACGGTGCGGTGACCTCACGCACCTCCAGCGGCACGCGCGTCGCCCAGTCGGTGTGCGCCTGGTCGAAATAGAGCTGCAGGTCGGCATGCGTGACGTTGGCACCCACCGGCACCACGCCGTCGTCACCGACCAGATCCGGGAACTGCACCATCGACCGCGCGACGCCGCCCTCGGTACGACCGACCGAGAGCCGCGACGACGCGAAGTAGCTGGTGGTCGGTGCCTCCGACAGGATCATCGTGTCCTTCGAGAAGTCACCCGTCGGCGAGACGATGATCGTCGGGTCCACCGTCACCGGCCACACCCGCGCCTCGTCGGTGAGCCACTCCTCGTCCGGCGTCACGGTCAGGGTCCAGGCACCCTTGCCCGAACTGCCGCCCGCCCGCTCGAGCGCGTAGTCCACGTCCGTCGAGACGGCCGCGCCCTGGTCGTCGGCGGCGGACAGCTTGCCGCCCTGCGTGGTCTCGGCCTCGCGCGAGTCCCACATCACGCCGGCGGGGATCGACGCCACCGGCTCGGGGGCGAGCTCGGAGTAGAAGCCGATCGAGCCGTCGTCCTCGACCCGCGGGGTCAGGTCGCCGAGGTCGGACAGCGTGAACGTGAACTCGGCCGGGTCGGCCCCACTCGGGGCCTCGGCCAGGACGATCGACTCCTTGACCCGACCGGGCAGCACCTCGTACGACAGGTCCGCGCCGCCCAGCGCCGCGACGTCCGGGTGCGTGACGGTGTCGCCGTCGACCCGCGGGGAGGACAGGTCGTCCGCCTCGGCGTCGGGCAGCCCGAGCGTCACACCCCGGCCCGCGGCGTCCTCCACCCGCACGACCCGGTCCGGCCGCTGGCCGAAGTACGCGCGGGCGGTGTTCGCCACGCTCGCGTGGGACCAGCCGTCCGAGGTGGCGGCCTTGCCCGCCTTCGCGGACAGGCCCTTGGCCTCCGCACCGGCTACGGCCTTGCCGGTCGCGGCGACCGTCGTGTCGATCTCGGTCAGGCCGTCGCGCGCGGTCTCGTAGAACAGCGGCTCGGCCGACAGCTCGACCTGGCGCTGGCCGTCGTCCAGCAGGAACGTCCGGGTGTTGACCGTGCGCTTGCCCGTCAGCTCGCGGACCCGCTCGCCCGGCTCACCGGCCGTCGCGATCGGCGCGTCGACCGGGTGCTGCTGCGTCGCGAGCGGGGCGTCCGCGGGGATCGGCTCGCCCTCGGGCTCGTCGTCACCGCCGCCGAACAGGTCCGTGAACCAGTTCCCGCCCTTGTCCCGGTCCTGGTCGGGCGAGGTGTCGGACGGCGGGGCCGCGGCCTCCGCCGCAGCCGCGCGATCCGCCTCGGAGAGCCCGTCGTCAGGCGTCGCAAGGGCGGGCGCCGCCGGCACCAGGTACACGCCGACGAGCGCGGCGGCAGTCACCCCCACCGTCGACGCGCGGATCCACCACCGCACGCCAGGCCTGGGCAGCGTCGTCGAAACCGCAACCGGACCGGTCGTCCTGCGCACCATCGAAACCCCCTGAGCGGCGCCTCCACCACTTCCAGGCAGAGGTCAAGAAACCTCCGGTAGCGAACCAGCGCCTGCTCAGGACGAACAGAGGAAGAAAACCTACGGGTGAAACTGAATATCGGGATATGTCGGACTTTGACGTCCGCTCGTCGACCTGCTTACGGTGTCGGTCCATGCCGCGAAGCTGAGGGTTGGGGGAAGGAACCGCCACGATGGGGAGCTCCAAGAGGGCCACCAGCGAGAACCTGCTAGCCGTACTCACGCTCCACGAGAGCGGCTCGTACGGAGCGGCAGCCAACGCTCTCGAACGCGACTCCGCTACGGTCAAGTACCACCTCATGGCGACGCGGCAGGCGTACGACGACGACGTGCTGACCTACAGCGAGGGCAGCTGGCAGCCGACGGCCAAGGGCGAGCAGATCCTGGAGCTCGCGAAGTCGGCCCGCCTGCTGAACGAGGCGCTCCGCGGGTTCGACGACACGGATCCGCCCGAGCCGGTGCCGGCATCCGAGGACGCGGCCTGACGGCCGGCCCCCTTCTCGGTCCCGCGCACCCACCCCGCACACGCCGGTCAGGTCCCCGCGAGCGCCCCCGCCACCAGCGTCCGCAGCTCCGGCACGACGTCCGCCTCGAACCAGGGGTTCTTGGCCTGCCAGCGGAAGTTGAGCGGCGACGGGTGCACCAGCGGCACGGTCTCCGGCAGGTACTCCCGGTAGGCCCGCACGGTCTCCGTCAGGCTCTTCTTGGCCCGGCCGCCCAGGTAGTACTTCTGGGCGTAGCTGCCCACCAAGACCGTGAGACTCAGGCGCGGCAGCTCGGCGAGGATCCGCGGATGCCACCGCCCTGCGAAATCTTTGCGCGGCGGCAGGTCGCCGGACGCCCCCTTGCCGGGGTAGTAGAAGTCCATCGGGAGGATCGCGAACAGGTCAGGATCGTAGAACTGCTCGTCGGTCACGCCGAGCCAGGACCGCAGCTTCACGCCGCTGGCGTCGTTCCAGGGTTTGCCGCTCTCCTGGGCCTTGCGGCCGGGGGCCTGCCCCACCAGGGCGATCCGGGCGCCCTCCGAAACCGAGTAGAGCGGCGCCCAGCCGAGCTCGGCGGCCCACGCGTTGGACGGGTCCGCGGCGATCTCCGCGCGGATCAGGTCGAGGGTGCTGGCCACGGGCCCAGTCTGTCCCCCGTGCGAGCTACCCGCGAGTGTCCACCCCGCGGTGACGACTGCTGACCTGGGAATTCATAGCGTTCGGGGTACCCCGCGGCGCCCGGCCGCGGCCCCTTCCCAAGGAGTCATCGTGCGTCTGGTGTGGCAGCTCATCGCGATCGTGGCGGTCTCGTTCCTCGGCGGCCAAGGCCTCGTGGCGGTCCAGGACAGCCCCTGGCTGACGCTCGCCGTCGGCCTCGCCACGGCCGTGGTCGGCGTCGTCGTCTACAGGTGGGTGGTGCGGCTGACCGAGCGGCGCCCCGTCGTCGAGGTGGCCCTCAAGGGCGGGGCGCCCGCGCTGGCCTGGGGCACGCTGCTCGGCCTCGGTCTGTTCGGCCTGGTCATCATCAACCTCGCCTTCCTCGGCAGCTACACCGTGCACGGCCTCGGCTCGCCGCTCGGCGCCCTGGGGTTGGTCGGTTTCATGGCCGCCGCGGCCGTGACCGAGGAGCTGATGTGGCGCGGCGTCCTGTTCCGGATCGTCGAGGGCTGGACCGGCACCTGGATCGCGCTGACGATCACCGGCCTGCTGTTCGGCCTGGCGCACCTGCTCAACGCCAACGCCACCCTGTGGGGCGCCGTCGCCATCGCCATCGAGGCCGGCGGCATGCTCACCGCCGCGTACGTCGCCACCCGCAAGCTCTGGGTGCCGATCGGCCTGCACCTCGGCTGGAACATCGCCGGCAGCGCCATCTTCAGCACCGAGGTCTCCGGCAACGACACCCCGCAGGGCCTGCTCGACGCCACCACGCAGGGCCACGTGCTGGTCACCGGCGGCACCTTCGGCCCCGAGGGCAGCCTCTACTCCGTGGTGTTCTGCGCGATCACCGCCGCGATCTTCCTCGTCATCGCCCACCGGCGCGGCCACATCGTGCCGGCCCGCCGCGCCGCCCGCGCCGAGGTGGCCGCTAGGCTCCCCCGGTGATCGAGCTGAGGCAGGTCCCGGACCGGTGGCGCCGTCTCGACGTCACGGTCCGGGACCTGCCGCTCGCCCTCGGGCTCGCCGGCGCGGCCTTCCTGCCCGCGCTGCGCGACAACGGCACCCAGGTCGGCGAGCTGCCCGCCCGCCCCCTGGACGGGTGGGCGGTGCTGGTCATCGCCCTGGAGTGCCTCCCCCTCGCCGTCCGACGGCGGTGGCCCGCCCTCACCATGCTGCTCGTCGCGGCCGGCTTCGCCGCCGGCCAGTTGTTCGGCTACCACTCGTTCGCTGGCAACGCGCTCGGCATCGCGCTCGTCAGCACGGGCGCCCACCTGGGCCGACGACGGCGCGTGGTCGCTGGGGTCCTGACCGTCGGCTACGTGGCGCTCGCGGTCGAGCTCGACCGGCTGACCGGGGCCGAGCGCCTGGACGAGTTCGTGACGTTCTACCTGGCGATGGCCCTCGCGTGGGGCATCGGCGCCTGGCTGCGCTCCACCCGGGCGGCCGAGGCCGAGCGCCGACGCCGGGTCGCGCAGGACACGCTGACGGCGGAGCGCACCCGTATTGCCCGCGAGCTGCACGACGTGGTGACGCACCACGTCACCGCGATGGTGGTGCAGACCGAGGCGGCGAAGTATCTGACGGCGGTGCCCGACCGCCTGGAGCAGTCCCTGGACGCCGTCACGGACACGGGCCGGCGCGCCATCGCCGACCTGCGGCACCTGCTGGACCTGCTCGATCCGGGGCACGACGGCGCCGCCCGGACGCCGTCCGCCGCCGAGGTCCGCGTGCTCGTGGAGCAGACGCGCCGGGCCGGGCAGCCCGTGGACCTGACCGAGGAGGGCGAGCCGGCCGGGTCGGCGGACAGCGCCGGGCTGACCGCCTACCGCGTGGTGCAGGAGGCCCTGACGAACGCGCTCAAGCACGCGCACGGCGCGCCGACGACGGTGGCGGTGCGGCACACGGAACTGGAGGTCGTGGTGGAGGTCAGCACAGCGGGGCGGGGTGGTGGTTCGGGATCCGGTGGGTTTTCGGGGGCCGTGGCCCCGGTTGTTGTCCCCGGCGGCAGCGGCCGAGGGCTGGCCGGGCTGCGCGAGCGCGTCGAGGCCCTGGGCGGCGAGTTCGGCACGCAGCGGCTGGACGACGGCGGCTTCGTCGTCCGGGCGCGCGTGCCCCGCACGTACTCGGCGGCGGGAAGCCGGTCGTGAGCGCGGGCGAGTCGGCCGGGTTCGGGGCGCGCTCGGCGTCCGCAGCACCGGTCGGCCCGGCCGCGGCGGCTGCGCCCTCCGCGGCGTCCGTCGGCCCTGCCACGGCGACCGGCCCTGCCGCGAACCCGCCCGTCCGCGTCCTGGTGTGCGACGACCAGGCCCTGATCCGCACCGGCTTCGCGACGATCATCGACGCCCAGCCCGACCTGGAGGTGGTGGGCGAGTGCGCGGACGGGCGCGCCGCCGTCGACCTCGCCCGCCGGCTGGAGCCGGACGTCGTGGTGATGGACGTGCGGATGCCGGTGCTCGACGGCATCGAGGCGACCCGCCTGCTCGCCGGCGCCGGGGTGGAGCGCCCCGTCAAGGTGCTCGTTGTGACCACGTTCAACCTGGACGAGTACGTCTACGAGGCGCTGCGCTCGGGGGCCAGCGGGTTCCTGCTCAAGGACGCCCCGGCAGCCCAGCTCCTGCAGGGGATCCGGACGGTCGCGAGCGGCGCCGCGCTGCTGGCCCCCGAGGTGACCCGGCAGCTCGTCGGCCGGTACGCGGCCCGGATCCGGCCCGCCGGGAACGCCCCCGCCGACACGACCCTGACCCCGCGCGAGCTGGAGGTGCTGCGCCTCATCGCCGACGGCCGGTCCAACAGCGAGATCGCCGCGACCCTGGTGATCAGCCAGGAGACCGTCAAGACCTACGTGTCGCGGCTCCTGGCCAAGCTCAACCTGCGCGACCGCGTGCAGGCCGTCGTGTACGCCTACCGCACGGGCCTGGTGACCTGACAGACGAGGGCCGACGTCCGCGGGTCCGGGTGATCTCTTGGCACCAGGCGGTAGCGCCCACGGCCCGGACGTACGTTGAAAGTCCGGAGGGCGGACCGGGTCCGACCGACCTACCCGGACGCCCTTCACCACAAGGAGGTGGTGAACATGAGGCGTGTCATCCTGACGTGCGTCGTCACAGCGGGGCTGACCCTCGGCGGCGCCATGTCGGCCATGGCGGGCGAGACCAACGGCAACGGCGACCCGATCCCGGGCGCGCACAAGGCCAGCTCGGCGTGCGCGTTCTCGGGCCGTGACCTGCCCGACGCGCAGGAGAACCAGCCGCCCGAGTTCAACGACGACTTCGTCACGGACGGACGGGTCCAGAGCTACGGCAAGTACGTGAGCCACGGGCTCAAGGCCGCCGTGCCCAGCCCCGGCGTCGCCTGCCGCGGCAACGTCGACTTCGAGGGCTGACGCCGAGGGCTGACGTCGACGCACGGCGCGCCCGGGGTCCTGCCCGGCGTCGCCATCCCCTTTGAGGCCCAGGTTTCTTCGCTTTCGACTGTCCGAAAGCGAAGAAAC
>NZ_JBHWZO010000167.1:0-13609 GCF_042728455.1 Promicromonospora sp. NPDC060204 | reverse complement strand
GCTTTGAGCCGCCTCAAAGCGAAGAAACCAGGGCCTCAGAGGGGATGAGCCCCCGAGCAGCCGCGACTGCCGCAGCCATGGTCCATCCCGGCTTCGCCCGCCGAAGATTCGCCAGCAGCAGATACGGATGCCCCGTCGCTCCCGATGCGGTTCGGTGGGCACCATGCGAATCCTGGTGCTCGGTGGAACCGTCTTCCTGTCCCGTGCGGTAGCGGCGGCCGCGGTGGCCCGCGGCCACGACGTCGTGTGCGCGGCGCGCGGCGTGAGCGGCACGGTGCCCGACGGCGCCACGCTGGTGCGCTGGGACCGCGCCGACGCGGTGCCCGGGGAGCTGACGGAGCAGCAGTTCGACGCCGTCGTCGACGTCTCCCGCATCCCGTCGCACGTGCGCGCCGCCGTCGCGGCCTTCCCGGACGCCCACTGGACGTTCGTCTCGACCGTCAACGTCTACGCCGACACGGCCACCGTCGGCGGCACCCCCGGGACCCTGCCCCTGCTCGACCCGATCGAGACCGACGAGGACCCGGCCTCCGGCCCCGAGGTCTACGGCGCGATGAAGGTCGCCTGCGAGACCATCGTCCGCACCGGCGCGGCGGCTGCCCTCGTGATCCGGCCCGGCCTGATCATCGGGCCGGGCGACCCGAGCGGCCGGTTCACCTACTGGCCGGCCCGGTTCGCGCAGGCCGCCGAGGACGGCCTGCCGGTGCTGGTGCCCGAGCCCGTGGACGACCCGGTCCAGCTCGTGGACGTCCGCGACCTCGCGGAGTGGATCGTGACGGCGGCGGAGCAGGGCACGAAGGGCGACTTCGACGCCGTCTGCCCGCCCGTGCCCCGGTCGGAGCTGCTGGCCGGGGTGGCCGACGGCGTCGGCGCGGACCCGGCGCTGGTCGCGGTCGCCCCGGACGTCCTCACCGCGCACGAGGTGGCGCAGTGGTCCGGGCCCCGGTCCATCCCGTTCTGGGTCGCGGACCTGGCCGAGGGCGGGTTCATGACGCACGACGTCGCGTCGTCGCTGGAGGCGGGCCTGCGGATCCGGCCCTTCGCCGAGACCGCCCGCGACACCGTCGCCTGGCTCCGCGCCACCCCGGACGCCAAGGTCACGGGCCTCACGCGGGACGAGGAGCAGGAGGTGCTGGCCGCCGTCCGGGGGTGAGCACGCGGGGGGCGTGCGCAGGGCGCGGCGGACGACGTCGGGAAGCGTATTCCCACACGCGCGCCGAGGACCTACCGTTGTGCTGGGTACTCCGGACGAACGGCCCGCCGGGCCGTTCCCGACCTGGACAAGGAAGTCCTCATGACGCACAGCACACACCGGGCGCGGGTCCTCGCGGGCAGCGCCGCCCTGGCCGTCGCCCTGACCACGGCCGGCCTCGCCGGGGGGCCGGCCGCCGCCGGCTACGGCGAGGCCGTGGTCGAGCCCGTCGAGACCGACCTCGCCGGCAAGGACTGGGTTACAACCCACGCCACCAGCAACGATGCTGATTCCGGCCGGGCGACGGACGGCGACGAGAGCACCGCCTGGACGCCGTCGGCCGGCGCCACGAAGGGCCCGAAGGGCCCGAAAAAGAAGGACCAGGCCCTCACCCTCGACCTGGGCGGCGCCTACGACGGGCTGCACAAGATCGAGGTCGTGCTCGCGGACGCGATGCCCGCGCGCTACGTCGTCGAGGTCTCCAAGGACAAGAAGCGCTGGGTGACCGTCGCCGACCATCACGACGGCCGCAGCGGAGCTGCCGGCACCACCGCCCTGGTCGACCGCGACGGCACCCGCTACGTGCGCGTCCGGTTCACCGACCCCGCCGCGGCCAGGGACACCAGGAACGGCATCGCCGAGGTCCACGCCTACAACTACCTGCGCGACGACCTGCGCCTCGGCGCCGACCTCTCCTACGCCGACCAGGAGCGCGACCAGCCGTACTACCTCGACGCGGAGGCTGCCCTGGCCGGCGAGCCGGACCCCGGCCCGCACCTGCTCGACGTGGTCAAGGACCGCGGCATGGAGCACCTGCGCCTGCGCATCTGGAACGACCCGCGCGACGAGACCACCGGCGTCGAGACGGACCCGGCCTACCAGGGGCCCGAGCGCTCGCTCACGGTCGCCCGCGAGATCGTCGACCGCGACCTGAGCCTCGGCATCGACTTCCACTACGCCGACAGCTGGGCCGACCCGAGCAAGCAGCCCAAGCCGCGCGCCTGGGCCGAGCTGCCGTTCGACGAGCTGACAGCGCGGGTCCACGACTTCACCGCGGACTACCTGACCCGCCTCAAGGAGCAGGGCACCACCCCGGCCAAGGTCGCGGTGGGCAACGAGGTGATCAACGGGTTCCTGTACGGCAGCGAGGCGCAGATCATCGGCACCACCGCGCCGCAGTACTTCACGGACGAGGCCGACGTCTACCAGTCCCAGCCCGGCGGCGGCCTCCTGTGGGACTACTGGCGGAGCGACGACCCGGAGGAGCAGCGGCTCTACACGGAGCAGTGGGACCGGTTCGCCACGCTCATGGCGTCCGGCATCGAGGCGGTGCGCGAGGCGTCCCCGGAGTCGGAGGTCGAGATCCACGCGATCGTGGACACCGGCCGCCTCGACAAGACCATGGAGTTCTGGACCCAGCTGCTGACCCGGCTCGAGGCCGCCGACGCCGCCCCCGACGTGCTCGCCCTGTCCTACTACCCCGAGTGGCACGGCAGCCCCGAGGAGCTGGAGCACAACCTGCACACCATCGCCGACGCCTTCCCGGACTACGCGCTCGACGTCGCCGAGACGGCCTACCCGGCGGAGAGCTGGCCGCCCGGCGACCCGACGCCGCTGCCGAACTCGCCGTTCCCCGTGACCGTCCAGGGCCAGGCCGACGCGATCCAGCGGGTCTTCCAGGTCGCCAACGACGTGCCCGGCAACCGCGTCCAGGGCGTGCTGGTCTGGGAGCCCGCGAACTGGCAGCCCATGTTCACCTGGGTCGAGACCGGCTCCGGCTGGTTCCCCGAGGCCAACGCGTCGCTCGACGTCTTCCACGAGAGCGACGTCACGCACGTGCTGCAGGACGACGTCCGCCTGGTCACCCGGGTGGACGACGACGTGCGGCTGCCCCGCACCGTCGACGTGCTGTCGCCGGGCGACCACCGAACGGCGCGCACCCCCGTCGTCTGGCAGGCCGTGCCTGGCGACGCGACCGCCGTCCCGGGCACGTTCACCGTCGCCGGGACGACGGAGTACGGTCCCGTCACGGCGACGGTCCACGTACTGCCCGGCCGTTGACCACGTTCCACCAGATACGCCCCTGAAAGGACCCTCATGCCTGAGACCTCCAGCTTCACCCCCGGACCGCGGTTCGACGGCTGGCTGACCGGCGTCGAGCAGATCGGCTACGGCGGCGACTACAACCCCGAGCAGTGGCCCGAGGAGGTCTGGGCCGAGGACGTGCGGCTCATGAACGAGGCGGGCGTGAACCTCGTCAGCCTCGGCATCTTCAGCTGGGCGCTGCTGGAGCCGCGCCCGGGCGAGTTCGACTTCGGCTGGCTGGACCGCATCATCGGGCTGCTGCATGACGGCGGCGTCCGGATCCTGCTCGCCACGCCGACGGCGGCCCCGCCCGCCTGGCTGTACGCGGCCCACCCGGACGCGCGGGTCGTCGACCGGGACGGCACGCCGATGGGCCCAGGCGGCCGCGGGCTGATGGCGCCCACCGCCCCCGCCTACCGGGAGGCCGCGCTGCGCATCACCACGGCTCTGGCCGAGCGGTACGGCACGCACCCGGCGCTGGCGGGCTGGCACGTGCACAACGAGTACGGCGCGCCCGTCGCCCTGGACTACTCGGTCCACGCCCAGCGCGCGTTTCGCGAGTGGCTGCGCGAGCGGTACGGCTCGCTCGACGCGCTCAACGCCGCCTGGGGCACCGCCTTCTGGGGCCAGCACTACGCCGACTGGGAGCACGTCCAGGTCCCGGCGGCGGCCCCCGAGGCAATCAACCCCGCACAGCAGCTCGACTTCGCGCGGTTCTCGGACGCCGCCCTGCGGGCCTGCTTCATCGCGGAGCGCGACGCCGTCCGGGAGCACTCGTCCGCGCCGGTGACCACCAACTTCATGGCGGCGAGCTGCCCGGCCACGGACCTGTTCGCGTGGGGCAAGGAGGTCGACCTCGTCTCGAACGACCACTACCTGCGGGCTGCCGACCCGCGCGGCTACGTGGGGCTCTCCCTGGCCGCCGACCTCACCCGGTCGGTCGCGGGCGGCAAGCCGTGGCTCCTGCTGGAGCACTCGACGTCGGCCGTGAACTGGCAGCCGCGCAACGTCGCCAAGCGGCCTGGCGAGCTGGCCCGCAACTCGTTCGCGCACCTGGGCCGCGGCGCGGACGCGATCATGTTCTTCCAGTGGCGCGCCTCCCGCTCCGGCGCGGAGAAGTTCCACTCCGCGATGCTGCCGCACGCCGGCACGGGCTCGCGGGTGTGGCGCGAGGTGGCCGAGCTCGGCGCGAACCTCGGCCGGCTGGCCGAGCTGCGCGGCTCCACGGTGCGGGCCGACGTCGCCCTGGTGTGGGACTACGAGTCGTTCTGGGCGCAGGACCTGGAGTTCCGGCCCAGCGAGGGCGCGCGCCACCGCGAGCGCGTCGACGCCTACTACGACCGGCTCTGGCGGGACGGCCACACGGTCGACCTGGTGCGGCCGAGCCAGGACCTGTCGGGGTACAAGCTCGTCGTCGCCCCGGCGTCGTACCTGCTGCGGGCCGAGGACGCCGCGAACCTCACCGCCTACGTGGAGGGCGGCGGATCGCTGCTGGTGAGCTACTTCAGCGGCATCGTCGACGAGCACGACGCCGTGCACCCCGGCGGCTTCATGGCACCGCTGCGCGACGCGCTCGGCGTGTGGGTGGAGGAGTTCCTGCCGCTGCGCGCCGAGGAGACTCTCACGGTCGCCTACCGGGCCGGGGCCGCAGGGGCAGGCACCGCGACCAACGACACCACCGACCTCACGGGCACGGTCTGGGCCGACGACCTGGTGCTGGACGGCGCCGAGCCGGTCGGCACCTACGTCGACGGCCCCAAGCCCGGCGGGGCGGCGATCACCCGGCACCGGCACGGCGCGGGCACGGGCTGGTACGTGTCCACCGCGCTCGACGCCGCCACGCTGGCCACGGTCATGGCCGACGTCTACGCGGGCGCGGGCCTGGCGCAGTCCGGCACCGTGGACGGGCTGGAGGTGGTGCGCCGGTACGGCGACGCCGCCACCTGGACCGTGGCGGTCAACCACACCGACGGCGAGGTGAAGCTGCCTCTGGACTCGCCCGCCACCGACGTCCTCACCGGGCAGGAGCTCGCGGGCGACGCGGACGTGCCCGCCGGGGCGGTCCGCGTGCTGCGCCAGGGGGCCTGACGCCCGTCCCCATGGCGAGCGCGCCGGTCTCGCTGCCTGACCGGCGGTCGGCCCGGCGCGCTCGACGGGCAATAATCAGTTCCGTGACCACCATCAACTGGCTCGAGGCCTGGACCGCCGAGGACGGCGCGCACCGGGTCGACGAGCTCTTCACCCGTTCGTTCGACGGCGCCCCCGAGGGCGTCTGGTCCGCCCCCGGGCGGGTCAACCTCATCGGCGAGCACACCGACTACAACGCCGGTCTGTGCCTGCCGACGGCGCTGCCGCACCGCACCTACATCGCGCTGCGGCCGCGTGAGGACGACCTGGTCCGGCTGGTGTCGGCGCAGGCCGAGGGCGTCTGGGAGGCCCGCCTGTCCGACGTCGCGCCCGGCGCGGTGCAGGGCTGGGGCGCCTATGTCGCCGGTGTCGCCTGGGCCCTGGCCGAGGCCGGGCACAAGGTCGGCGGCTTCGACGCCGCCGTCGACTCGTGCGTGCCGTTCGGCGCGGGCCTGAGCTCCTCGGCGGCCCTGGAGGCCGCCGTCGCGGTGGCCCTCGACGGCGTGGCGGGCCTCGGCCTCACGGCGTCCGACGCCGGGCGGGCCGAGCTGGTCGACGCCACGCGCCGCGCCGAGAACGAGATCGCCGGTGCCCCCACGGGCGGGCTCGACCAGTCGGCGTCGCTGCGCTGCCGCGAGGGCTACGCCCTGCTGCTCGACTTCCGCCCGGGCCTGAAGCCGCTGGAGTCGGGCGTGCCGGTCCCGTTCGACCTGGACACCGCCGGGCTCACGCTCCTGGTCGTCGACACCAAGGCCGAGCACTCCCACGTCTCCGGCGAGTACGGCGCCCGCCGCGCCTCGTGCGAGCAGGCGGCGGAGCTGCTGGGCCTGGACTCGCTGCGCGAGATCGCGCCGACGCTGGGCGGCATGGGCATCGACCGCGCGCTGGCCGAGCTCGAGCCCCACGACCCCGACGGCGTGCTGCGCCGCCGCGTGCGCCACGTCGTGTCCGAGATCGACCGCACCGCGCGGTTCGCCGACCTGGTGCGGGAGGGCCGTGCGGCCGACGTCGGCCCGTTCATGGTCGCCTCGCACGTCTCCCTGCGGGACGACTACGAGGTCTCCTGCCGCGAGCTCGACCTCGTCGTCGACTCGGCGATGGCCGCGGGCGCGCTCGGCGCGCGCATGACGGGCGGCGGGTTCGGCGGCAGCGCCATCGCGCTGGTCCGCCTGTCCGACGTCGACACGGTCGCCCAGGCGGTCGCGGACGCGTTCGCCGACGCCGGCCTGACGGCCCCCGTGTTCCTGCTGGCGCCGCCGTCGGCCCCGGCCGCCTGAGCGCGACCCACCACGAGGGCCCCGTACCGTCAGGTGCGGGGCCCTCGCGCGCAAAGGCTTGGCTTCACCCCGTACTTTCATCCCCTTTCGGCCGGTACCTGGACTAATGTCCACCGGACTGCCCTGTCCCCGCCGCGAGGAGCCCCCGTGGGTGCTGTCCGCCAGTACGTCTTCCCCACCGCCCGGATCATCATCTGGGCGGTGATCGCCGCCGCGCTCGTGGTCCTGGCGCTCAAGGGCGCCGAGCTCGACCCGCCGGACGCGCTGCAGCCGACGGGAGAGATCACCGAGGCGGTGATCCCCGTCGAGAAGGGCTCCGTCACCAACGCGGTCACGGTGCCGGCGTCCGTGGTCACCGACCCGCCGGTCGAGCTCAAGGCCACCGCCAACGGCGTCATCGCCGAGATCCAGGTCGACGACGCCAAGGTCGACAAGGGCACCCGCGTGCTGTGGATCAAGAGCGAGGAGCCCGTCGAGCCCGTGGTCGAGGTCGACGAGAAGACCGGCGAGGAGACCGTCACCGAGAAGGAACCCAAGGTCACCTGGACCTCGGCCCTCGCACCGGTCTCCGGCACCGTGGACATCACGGCGCTGAAGGACCAGGCGGTCGCCGTGGGCGAGGTCATCGGCACCATCTCGCCCGGCACCCTCTCGGTCTCCGGCACGCTGACCGCCGACCAGCAGTACCGGCTGGTCGGTGCCAAGGGCTCCGCACAGGTGACGCTCAAGGGCGGGCCGGCGCCGTTCACGTGCACCGGGCTGACGATCGGTGAGGCGCCCGGCGACACGGGCGCGACGACGGGCGGCGAGGAGATGGGGGGCGCGCCCGAGGCGGCCACGGGCGCCGTCCACTGCTCCATCCCGCCCAAGGTCAAGGCCTTCTCGGGCCTGGGCGCCGAGATCGAGATCACGAACGGCGACGCGAAGGACGTCGTCGTGGTGCCGATCAGCGCGGTGCTCGGCACCTCCCAGACCGGCCGGGTGTGGACCGTCAAGGAGGAGGGCGCCGAGCCCGAGCCTCGCGACGTGACCCTGGGCCTGACCGACGGGCTGCAGGTCGAGGTCACCAAGGGCCTGAAGGCCGGCGAGCAGATCCTGGAGTTCACGCCCGTCGACGACGGCACGGAGGGCGGCGTCGACTGCGAGGACATGAGCGCCTACGACGACGCGGCGATGAACGGCGACACCGCCACGGTGCAGATGTTCGAGGAGGAGTGCTTCGGATGACCGTCATCCCGCTCGTCGACCTCCAGGGCGTCACCCGGCACGTGGAGCTGCCCGACGGGAGCACGCTGGAGATCCTGCGCGGGGTGGACCTGACGGTCGGCCCCGGTGAGCACGTCGCGATCGTCGGCCGCTCCGGCACCGGCAAGTCCACCCTGCTGAACATCCTGGGCCTGCTCGACTCGCCCACCTCCGGCGAGTACCTCCTGGAGGGCGAGCCCGTCGGCCGCCTGCGCAGCCGGGCCCTGGCCCGGCGCCGCGGCGACGACTTCGGCTTCGTGTTCCAGCAGTTCAACCTGCTCCAGGGCCGGACGGCACTCGAGAACGTCGCCGCGCCCCTGCTGTACGCGCGCGGCAAGCAGTTCTGGAACCGCACCCGGCTCGCCGCGCAGTCCCTCGAACGGGTCGGCCTGGGCGAACGCCTCGACACCCGGCCGGAGAAGCTCTCGGGCGGCGAGCAGCAGCGGGTCGCCATCGCCCGCGCGCTCGTGCGCGGGCCGCGCGTCATCCTCGCCGACGAACCCACGGGGGCGCTCGACGTCGAGACCGGCCAGGCGATCATGACCCTCCTGGACGACGCCGCGAGCGACACCGGCTCCGCGCTGGTGACCATCACGCACGACCTGGCGATCGCCGCCCGCGCCGACCGTCAGTTCCGGCTGGCCGACGGCGTGCTGGTGCCCATCCACCTCGACGCCCCGGCCGCCGTGGCCGAGTCAGGGCCCAGGTCCGGGTCCGAGCCTGCCGGGGTCCCCGCATGACCGGCGTCGTGGGCGCGATCGTCGAGGCCTGGGACGAGCTGCGGATCCACCGGGTCCGCGTGCTGCTCGCGCTGATCGGCGTCGCCTGCGCCGTCACCGCGATCACCGGCATCACCGCCGCCGTGACGATGTTCGGCCAGGCCATGCAGGAGCAGAACGAGCGCATGTCGGGCCGCGACACCACGCTGGAGGGCTGGTCGATGGGGCCGTCCGAGGCCGGGATGACCGCGGCCGAGGTGGACGCGGTCGTCGACGCCGTGACCGAGCGGCACAAGATCTCGTACCACTCCGTGCGCGCGACCGCCGACCTCGCGGTGCGCGGCGGCGATGCCGGAACCTACGTCGACTGGTCGGCCGTCGACGTCGACAGCGGCATCATCACCCGCCAGGACCTCGAGGCGGGCCGCTGGTTCACCGAGTCCGACGCCGAGCGGCTGGCCCCCGTGCTCGTGGTGAACCAGGCCTTCCTCGACGCCTACGCCGACGGCGCCCCCGTGACCACGCACCCGAAGGTCGTGCTCGACGGCGAGTCGCCGGTGGCCGCGACCGTGATCGGCGTGGTGCCCGTGCAGTGGAACGACGAGGGGCCGCGCGCCATGATGCTGTTCGACCAGGCGGTGCGCTGGTTCCCCGACCGGGTGCTGGCCGACAGCTACCGGTTCTGGGTGCCGCCGGAGCTGGCCGACCAGTTCGCCGAGGTGCTGCCCCGCGACCTGGCGGCGGCGGGCGTCCCGTTCGACGTGCAGAAGCCGATGGTCGACGCCGTGGTGATCGACAGCGTGCTGCAGTACCTGGTGCTCGGGGTCGGCGGGTTCGCGCTGCTCCTGGGCGGGCTCGGGCTGCTCAACATCGCGCTGGTCACCGTGCGCTACCGGATCCGGGAGATCGGCATCCGGCGGTCCTTCGGGGCCACCAGCGGCCGCGTGTTCTTCGGCGTCCTCATGGAGTCGGTGGTCGCCACCACGGTGGCGGGCGTGGTCGGCGTGGTGATCGCGGTGGCCGTGATCAAGAACATCCCGATCGACCGCATCTTCGGCCGGCCGCTCGACGACCTGCCGGGCTTCCCGTTCGACGCCGCCCTGGTGGGCATGGCGTGCGCCGTCGGGATCGGCGCGCTGGCGGGCCTGATCCCGGCGATCTACGCGGTGCGCGTCAAGGTGATCGACGCGATCCGGTACTAGAGCTCGTAGGTCGCCACGACCGGGGCGTGGTCGCTCCAGCGCTCCGCGTACGTGGGCGCGCGGTCGACCTCGACCTTGCGGCAGGCGCCAGCGAGCGCCGGGTTGGCGAGCTGGTAGTCGATGCGCCAGCCGGAGTCGTTGTCGAACGCCGCGCCCCGCCACGACCACCACGTGTACGGGCCGGGGCCGTCTCCCGCGTGGGAGCGGCCCAGGTCCGTCCACCGGTGCTCGTCCAGCCAGCGGGTCACGTACGCCCGCTCCTCGGGGAGGAACCCGGCGCTCTTCTGGTTGCCCTTCCAGTTCTTGATGTCCACGTTCTGGTGGGCGATGTTGAGGTCGCCCGCCACGACCGCCGGCACCTCCGCCGCGGAGAGCTCCGCGAGCCGCGCCGTCACCTTCTCCAGGTAGGCGTACTTGGCCACCATCGTGTGCTCCTGGCCCGGGTTGGTGGACCCGGAGTGCAGGTAGGCGGAGACCGCGGTGAGCGTGCCGCCGTCGGGCAGGCGCACGTCGGCCTCGACCCAGCGGCCGGTGTCGGCGCCGGTCTCCGCGGCGCCGTCGGGCCCGTGGGTCGCGAGCCCCGTGCGGACGTCGCCGAGCGGCAGGCGGGACGCGACGAGCACCCCGGCGCGGCCCTTGACCTCGCTCTCCGCGTGCGCGACGTGCCAGCCGTCGAGCACCTCACGGACGAGCTTGTCGGGCGCGCGCACCTCCTGCAGCAGCAGCACGTCAGGGGTGCGGGTGGCGATCCAGGACTCGATGCCGCGGCGGACGGCGGCACGGATCCCGTTGACATTGGCGGTGGCGACGATCAGGGGCACCGGGAGAGCCTAACGGCCACCTCTGACAGCGGCGGATCACGACGCGGCCCTCGCCTTCTCCGGCGGCATGCAATATATTGCATTCACGATGCGTTACGCGGGGGGAGATCGAAGGCACCAGACCTTCGACGCAGCAGGACCGATCCGAGAGCGAGCACATCATGAACACCACCGCTACGAAGCAGACCATCGTCCTGGTCCACGGCGCGTACGCCGACTCGTCGAGCTGGAACGGCTCGATCACGGCGCTTCGGCAGGCCGGACACAGCGTGATCGCGGTCGCCAACCCGCTCCGCGAGCTGGAGCAGGACGCGCAGTACCTGCGTGACGTGCTCAAGACGATCGACGGGCCCGTCGTCATCGCCGGCCACTCCTACGGCGGGCACGTGATGAGCCACGCGGCCGAGGGCAACCCGGACGTGACCGCCCTGGTCTACGTCGCGAGCTTCCTCGCGGAGCCCGGGGAGAGCCTGGTCGACCTCGTCGAGAAGTTCCCCGGGGCCGAGCTCGGCGGCGCGGCGCAGCCGTTCCCGTACACCACGCCCGAGGGCAGGCAGGCCACGGACCTCTACATCGACCCGGCGCAGTTCCACGAGCTGTTCGCGGATGACGTCGACGCGACCACGGCGGAGCACATGGCGGCCACCCAGCGTCCGCTCGGGCTTGCCGCGTTCGAGGCGCCGGCCAGCACCGCCGCCTGGAGGTCGATCCCGTCGTGGGTGCTCTCGGCCACGAAGGACCTCGCCGTCCCCGCCGAGCTCTCGCGCTTCATGGCCGAGCGCGCGGGCGCCACGCTCGTCGAGGTCGACGCCTCGCACGCCGTGACGGTCTCCCGGCCGGAGTCCGTGACGAACGTGATCCTCGAGGCCGCGCGGTCCACCGCGCGCTGACTTCGTCCCGCCGAGCACCACCATGGACACGATCGCCCTCTTCGGTATCCCCCTCTGGGCGGAGCTCGCGGCGGTGGCGCTGGGCGCGCTCCAGGGCGCGCTCTTCGCCGGCGCCCTGACCGACCGTCGCATCGACGTGCTGGGCACCGTGCTCGTCGGCATCGGGGTGGCGCTCGGCGGCAGCCTGCTGCGGGACATCCTGCTCGGCGAGCCGCCCACGGTGATCTACGGACCCTGGTACCTGCTCGTCGCGACGGTCACGGCGCTGGCCGGGCTGTCGCTGCAGCGGTTGTTCGCCCGCCTCGACCCCGTCATCCTCGCGCTCGACGCCGTCGTCATCGGCCTGTTCGGCGCGATCGGCACCTCGAAGGCCCTGGCACTCGGGGTGCCCGCCTTCCCCGCGGTGTTCGTCGGCGCGGCGGCGGCCGTCGGCGGCTCCGTGCTCCGCGACGTGACCCTCAACCTGCCGGTCGCCCTGCTGCACGTCGGGTCGCTCTACGCGGTCGCGGCCGCGGGCGGCGCCGCACTGCTCGTGGCACTCGTGGCCCTGGGGGTCCCCCTGCTCTGGGCGGCCGTCGCCGGCGTGGTGCTCACCACGCTGGTGCGGCTGCTCGCCGTGCGGTACGGCTGGAGGTTCCCCGAGCAACAGGCCCTGACCGTGCGGCGCCGGCCGCGCTGAGCGGGCTATGCGCCGTCGTGCGCCGCCTGCAGCGCCGCGACGTCGATCTTGCCCATCGTGAGCATCGCGTTCATCGTGGCGATCTCGGCCGGCGTCGCGTACGAGCCGCTGAGCCGCTCGAGCTCCTTGGGGATCACCTGCCACGACACCCCGAACTTGTCCGTGCACCAGCCGCAGGCGCCGGGCTCGCCGCCGTCGGCGGTGAGCAGGTCCCAGTAGTGGTCGACCTCCTCCTGGCCCTCGACGGACAGGTAGAACGAGAACGCCTCGTCGAGGGTGCGGTGCGGCCCGGCGTTCAGCCCGATCACGGGCTGGCCGGCCACCGTGAACTCCACGACGAAGTCCGTGCCCGCCTCGGCTCCCGGGGCGTTCTCCGGCGCCTTCACCACGCGCTCGACCGACGAGCCCGGGATGTGCTCGGCGTAGAACGCGGCGGCCTCGCCGGCCTTGTTGTTCCCGAACCAGAGATGGGTCCGCACGCTCACCATGATGTCCTCCTGAGTCGCTCGGGGCCGCGGCGGCCCCGTCATCAACTCTTCAGACGCCGCGGCACCTCGCAACTCATCGGGTGAGACCAGGGTCAGTGCGTCAGCACCCCGCCGTGCGGCATCTCCCACGCCTCGGCGAGGCGGGACGGCCGGATCGCCGACCCGGAGCCGAAGAACTCGCAGAACTTCATGATCAGCGGGTCCCAGCCCACCGGGTCGACGTGGTGAGTGCCCGGCAGGACGAGCTCCTCGGCGACATGGCTGCGGAGCACGCGGACGTGGAACACGGTGGCCCCGGAACCGGAGGTACCCAGCGGGGACTCCTGCTCGACGGAGCACTCGAGCTGGACCGGGCACTCCGCGACCCGCGGCGGCCCGACCAGGTCGGACGGCAGCCCGCTCAGGCCGGCTCGGGCGAACTTGTCCGGGACGAACTCGTACCCCATCGCCGCCTTGCGCGGCGGCACGTCCGGCCTGCCGGTGGTCAGCGCCAGCCGGTCCACGGCGTCGACCAGGCCCGACGGCACCAGGTTCAGAACGCACTCACGCTCGCGCCGGAGGTTCGCCGAGGTCTGGGCGGAGTCGCCGAGCCCCAGCGCGCAGTGGTCGCCGAGCCACCAGGCCGACGACATGGGCGCGAGGTTGGCGGAACCGTCGGGGTTCCGCGTCGAGAGGAGCACGACGGGCGTGCCGAAGTACTTGACCTTGAGGTCGATGGTCCTGTGCATGACCTCAGGCTCTCCTCGCCCGGCCGCCAGGTCTGGCGGCTTTCGGCCGTCGCGCCCCTCCATGACCACGTCGAACGTAGGAGTAGTCGCTCTCTCAGTGCTGAGAGTGCGACGACACAAAAAAAACAACGGCGAAAGGCCGAGAAGGCCAAAAAG
>NZ_JBHWZO010000166.1:0-13641 GCF_042728455.1 Promicromonospora sp. NPDC060204 | reverse complement strand
CCCGCCGGGGCGGTCAGGCGTCGGCGTCGTACGGGCCGGCTCCCTGCTACGCGGCGAGCGAGGCCGCGAACTGCGCGAAGAACCCGTCGATCTCGGCCGCCTCGTAGACCTGGCGGCCGAGCACGAGCGCCAGCTCGTCGCAGCAGTGCTCCGTGCACCAGGACCGCACCTCGGCGGCCTCGAAGAGGTCCCACGACGGGCTCAGGTTGGAGCGCAGGCCGGCGCGGACGAAGCAGGCGGCCGGGGCGAGGCCGTCGAAGAAGGCCCACCCGTCGCCGATGTCGACGGCCGCCCCGCGGTGCACGCTCAGCTCGTCGTCCTCGCCCGCCGGCGGGAGCGGCGCGTGGTCGACGACGGCGCAGTACCCGCCGTGCTCCGTCGCCGGCGTCCGGACCCCTGGATGGCTCCCGTAGCTCCGGCAGATCGACGTCGTCGGTTCGACGTCTACGGTCGGCTGGCCGTCCATCAGGCTGGAGGTGAAGGCCTGAGCGAGCATCGCGGTCCTTACGTTCGAGATCCAGGTCGTGGACGCGACTCAGGGCAGAGCGGACCAACAGGTCTAAACCGGCGTCGGCCGCAGCGTAGCGACAAGTGGTGCATTTCGCCTCCGGAAGGGCGGCCGCGGGTCAGGCGCGCGGCGGCTCCGCCGGCGTGGCTGCGGACGCCGTCGGGAGCCGCTCCGGCTCGTAGTCGTACAGCCAGCCCGTCGCCCGCTCGAAGACGTGCGGCACGACCAGCGGCATCATCACCTCCTGGAGGCGCAGGGCGAGCGGGTTCGCGCGCTTGGCCTGCCGGTTGTCGTCCGACGCCCGCAGCGTCCGGGAGACCCGCGGCCGCCGCGCCCGCTCGTAGCCGGCGAGCGCCGCCGGGATCGTGTCGGCCTCCGCGAGGGCCGCCGCCAGCGCGACGGCGTCCTCGACGGCCATCGCGGCGCCCTGGCCCGCCCCCACGGGGTGGACGGCGTCCCCGACCAGGACGGCGTCGTCGGTGTGCCACATCGGGACGGGCGCCAGCGAGTGCTGGAGCGTCGTGCCCTGCAGCGAGACCGCGCGCTCGACGGCTAGGCGCGGGCCGGGCTCGCGCCGGTAGACGTCGGCGAGCCGGGCGCGCCAGGACTCGGCGGAGGCGCCGAGGTCGGGTTGCTCGGCGCTCGTCACCTGCGCCTGCCACCAGACGTCCCCGTCAGGGGCGGTCACGTGGAGGAACGCCCCCTCGCGGCAGAACATGATGTTGAACGCGCCCTGCCGCAGGTCCAGTGCGGTCGCGGTGAGGTCGGCCGCGCGGGTCCGCCCGGACACGACGTACATCCCGGCGTAGCGGGGGACCGGCGCGCCCGGGTCGAGCAGGCCGCGCGCGGCGGACCAGATCCCGTCCGCCCCGACCAGGAGGTCGGGCCGCTCCGTCCGGCCGCTCGAGAACGTCGCCGTGCCGCCGTCGAACCCCACCAGGCGGTCACCGGTCACCACCTCCGCCCCGGCCTCGCGCGCGGCGGACCGCAGCTCGTCGACGAGCGCCGCACGGCGCAGCGTGACGCTGCGCGCCGGGTCGGCGGCGCGGCGCCCGCGGGCGACGTCGGCCAGCAGCCTGCCCCGACCCGACCACATGCGCTGCCGCTCCACCTCGATGCCGCGCGCCCGTACCCGGTCGAGGCAGCCCAGCGCGTCCAGGGCGCGGAGCGCGTTGGACGCGAGGCTCACGAACGAGCCGACCGGGCCCGCCGGGTCCTCGTACGCCTCGACCACGGTGACCTGCGCCCCGATCCGGCGCAGCGCCACGGCGCTCGCCGACCCGGCGACCCCGCCGCCGACGATCAGGATCCTCATCGTTGCCGCCATCACCCGTACCGCCTCACTCGCTGAATTGTCATTCGGTGAACTGTGATTCAGTATTGAGGGTGCGACGATGACGTGTCAACCAGCGAGGAGGACCAGGTGGGAGTGCGCAAGGAACGCGCGGCCGAGACGCAGGCCGCGCTGAAGGAGGCGGCCCGGCAGGTCTTCGCCGAGCGAGGCTTCCTCGCCACGAAGGTCACCGACATCACGCGCGCCGCGGGCCGGTCGACCGGGTCCTTCTACGAGCACTTCTCGAGCAAGGACGAGCTGCTCGACGCGCTGGCCGCCGACATGGGCGGCCAGGCCAGGGACGAGATCCTCGCGCGGCCCGGCGACGACGCCGGCCGGCCGGGCGGGCATCCGTTCCACGACCTGACCGACGCCGCGCAGCTGCGCGACCACGTGGCCGTCGCCTGGCACGCCTTCCGCGACCACCTGCCCGTGATGGTGGCGCGGTTCCAGCAGTCCGTCGTGGAGCAGCCCGGCACGGGGCAGTTCTGGCAGGGGCTCACCGCCGACACGGCGTCGCTGCGGGAGCACCTGGAGGACCTGCGCGCCGCGGGCCGCGGCCTGCCCGGCGACCCCACCCTCGTCGCGGCGGCGATGGGCGGCATGATGAGCATGCTCGGCTACTCGGTGCTCGCCGCCGGCCCGGAGCGGCCCGCCTACACCGACGACGAGGTGATCGACACGATCACCGCGCTGCTCCTGAACGGACTCGCCGGGAACGGCAGCGCGGGGAACGACAGCGCGGGGCGCACGGTCACCCGTGCGCCCCGCGAGGACTGACGTCAGCCGTTCCGGCCGACCTGCGTCAGCTGTTCCAGTTCGAGATCTGGTACCGCTTCCCGTCGACCATGAAGGCGACCTCGGCGCCGTTGTACTTGGCGCTCATGAAGCACGAGAGCGTCCTGTTGCCGCTGGCCCCGTTCATCGGGTATGTGGTGCTGCCGCCCCACGAGGTGGCGTGCGGCGGGTGGATGTCGTGCCACACGCTCGGGCTGCTCTGGTCGTACCGCTGGGTGTTGCCCGCCCAGCAGGCCGCCTGGTGGTTGCCCGTGTCGAAGCCCGACCAGTTCAGCACCCAGTTGCGGCAGCTCGCGCAGTCACCGCTGTTGCCGCCCACGGTCACCCAGGCCCGCGGCGTCAGGGCAGCCGCCGAGTCGCAGGCCCGCGCCTGCTTCTTCTGGGAGTCGGTCACCGTGACGCAGGCCTCCTTGTTCTGGCCCTCGGCGGCCGTGGCCGACGCGGTGCCGTTCTTGGCCGTGCTGCTGATCGCCCCGGTCACCCGCACGGTGGTGGGCAGGCCGTTCTCCGCCCGCGCGTCCCACGTGAAGGTGACCTTGCCGATCCCGGCGGTCGCCGTGATCGTCGGGGTCTTCGGCGGGCCGTACGGCTTCACCGCGTTCGAGGCGGCGGACCAGTCCGAGCAGGCGTCGGCGTTGCACGCCCGCACCTGGAACGCGTACGACGTCCCGTTGGTCAGGCCCTTGTACGTGTAGGCCGTCGTGTTGCCCGCGCTGGGGTGCTCCGCGCCGTTGTTGTACGTGACCTCGTACCGCGGGCTCTTGCCCCGGAAGTCCGCGGCCGGGATCGCGGCCCAGCTCACGTCCGCCTGGTTGCTCGTGTTCGACCCGAGCTTCGCGGTGGGCCGGTTGGGGTCGTCCGGCACGCCGTACGGCACCACCGCGTTCGACTGCGCGCTGGCCTCGGACCGTCCCGCCTTGTTCTCGGCCACGACCGTGAACGTGTAGGTCGAGGTGGTGCTCAGTTTCTGGACCGGCTTCGACGTGCCCGTGACGGGGATCGTGTTGACCTTCGAACCGTCCTTGTACACGTTCAGGTAGTACATCTTCACGGCGTCGCCGTTGTTGGCCGGGGCCGTCCACGACACGGTGATCTGACCGCCCACGCCCGTGTTCACGCGCTGCGCGGTCGGCGCGGCCGGCTGCGCGGGGGGCGCGGCCGGGGTCTCCGGCGCGGAGGGGTCGCTCCAGTCCGACGGGCTGTCGGCCTCGTTCTTGGCCTGCACCCGCACCGTGTACGCCGTGCCGTTCTCCAGCCCCGTCCACTTGACCGAGGTGTTGTCGACGCACGCCTTCTGGGTGACGTTGTTCGCCGGCGCGGGGCTGATCTCCAGGTTGACGCACTCGATCGGGGAGCGGTCGGTGTAGGCCCTGTTCTTCCAGTTGACCGTCAGGCTCCGGTCGTCGAAGTCGAGCGTCGGGGGCTCGGGCTTGTCCGGCTTCTCGTCGGGCCGGACCTCGCGCGACGCCGGTGACGGGTCGGACTCGGCCACCTCGTTGGTCGCGGTGACCGTGAACTTGTACTTCACGTTGTTCTTCAGCCCGTCGAACGTGCAGGTGGTCGTGGCACAGGCGTGCTCCTGACCGTTCTGCGTCCGCAGCGTGTACTTGGTGATCTCCGACCCGTTGTTGTTCGGCTGGTCCCAGCTCAGCACGACCGTCTCCGAACGGACCTCCTCCACCCGCGGCGCGCGGGGCGCCTCGGGCCGGCCCAGCACGGTCAGCTTGGCGATGCCGTCGACCTCGCGGTCGGGGTCGCCGGTCGCGTCCTGCACGCGGTAGCGCACGGTCATGACGCCGGTGAAGTCGGCGGCCGGGGTGACGATCACCTCGGACCCGTTGTGCGAGACCTCGCCCTGGCCCGTCTCGCGCGCCACGTCGACCACCTTGAGCGGGCGCTCGGGGAACGGGTTGGTGTCGTTGGCCAGCACCGGGATGGTGGTGGCCTTGCCCTGGTGGGCGTCCAGCACCACGTCCGGCGCTGTCTTGGCCCGCTCCCGGGTCGACGGCACCACCTCGACGGTCAGCACGGCCTCTACGGGCGGGTTCTTGCCGTCCGAGACGGTCATCGCCAGCTCCCGCACGGTGCCCTTCGGGACCGCCATGTCGACCTCGCCGCGGACCGTCGAACCCGTCACGGCCGCGATGATGTCCTCGGTGCTCTTGACCTCGAAGGTCAGCGGGTCCTTGTCCGGGTCCCTGGCGTACCGCGACAGGTCCACCTCGGCCGTCTCGGCCGCGGCGACCCGGAGCACCGGGGTCCCGGTGATCTTGGGCGGCATGTTCTTGGACGGGGTCACGTCGATCGGCAGCCTCAGCACCGCCGTCAGGCCCTCGGTGTCGTCCGGCCCCTTGCCGTCGGTCACCTCGAAGCTGACCGACGCGGCCCCGGCGTAGTCCGCCGTCGAGGTGTAGACGATCGTGTCCTCGTCCTCGACCGCTGCCGTGCCCTCCAGCGCCTTGACCGTCCGGTCCTCGGTGATCCGCGGCTTCGTCCCGTCGCGCACCACCACGTAGTCCGCGATGTCGATAGTCAGCGGCTCGCCGCTGGTCGCCTTCAGCGGCTGCAGGCCCGGCTTCACGTGCGGCCGGGACTGGTCGCCCGGCACGCGGATGAACGCCTTGGCCTCCAGGCCGTCGATGTCGGTCACGGTGTACGTGATGACCTGGGCGTCCTGCCCCAGCTCCACCTCGACGGCGCCGGACTCGGTGACCGTCACGCCCTCCCGGTCCGCGTCCAGGGAGACCTTGAGGTCGGCGGCCACGCCGTCCGGGTCCACGTCGTTGGCCAGCACGTCGAGCGTGACGCTGCTCGAACCCTCCACGTCGTCGACCGTCACGACGTCGTCGTGGGCGATGGGACGCAGCAGCGGCGCGTTGGCGTCCACGTTCACCGTGATGGCGCCGCTGGCGCGCGCCTTGAAGGTGTCCTGGATGCCGTAGTAGAAGGAGTAGGGGCCCTCCTCGTCGGGAGCGGTGACCACGACGTCGTCGTCCACCGCCTTGGGCTCGAGGTCGCCCGTGCCCTGGAAGCCCTTCGCCACCAGTCCGATCTGGTTGCCGTCGGGGTCGGAGTCGTTCTCCAGGGCCGCGACCGCGACGGTCCGGCCGGGCCGCACCGTCGTCACGTCGTCGACGGCCTGCGGGTCCTGGTTGGACGCCGGGGGAACCGCGATACCGACCCGGATGACGCCCTCGGCGGGGGCGCCGCGCGTGTCGGTGACCTGGTAGGTGAAGGTGTCCAGGCCTGCCGAGCCCTCGGAGGCCGCGTAGTCGATGAACCCGTCCACGATGGTGGCGGTGCCCTGCGACGGCGCCGCGGAGATCGAGCTCAGGGAGACGTAGTCGCCGTCGGGGTCCGTGCCGTCCAGCGGCAGCGGGATCCGGACGACGCCCTCGCTGAGCACCCGCGCCTCGATGTCGGGCAGCTGCGGGGCGGAGTTCTCCGGTGCGTCCAGCACGTTGATCGTGACCTGGGCCGAGTCCTTCTGGCCGTTGGCGTCCGACACCTCGTAGACGGCGTGGTACGTCCCGGCCTCCTGGCCGGCGCGGAACCGCACCGTGTCCTCGGAGACGAACGCCTCGCCCGCCTCCGCGGGCGGCGACTCCTGCAGCTCGTCGGTGAGCGTCAGCTCCAGGCCGTCCGGGTGCGTGTCGTTCTTCAGCACCGGGATGGTCACCACGTCGCCCACGTGCACGGTCGCCTCGTCGGGGCCCGCCTCCGGCGGGCGCAGCTGCGCCGGCGCCGGGATCGGCACCACGCGCACCTGACCGGTGGACGTGCTCGTGCCGTTCGCCACCTTGTAGCTCAGGGTCACCGGACCCTCCAGGCGCTTGACCTCCGAGACCTTCAGGATCTGGTGGTTGAGGACCGACACGGTCACCGGCGCGTCGCCGGGCACGCTGACCCCCTGCACCACGAGCACGCCGCCCGCGGGGTCGGTGTCGTTCGCGAGCACGTCCACCAGGGCGGTGCCGCCGGCCGGCAGCAGCACCTGGTCGGAGACCGCGACCGGGGCCCCGGACTCCTCCGGGGGCTCGACGACGTCCACGCGCACCAGGCCCATCGTCGGCGCGAGGCCGTCGCTGACGTGATAGATCACGTCGTACGAGCCGGTGGTCTCCGACATGAACTTGAAGGTCTCGGCCGTGGCGTTGGTCGTGATCGTCGCGCCCTGCTTCTCGTCGACCCGGATCAGCCGGAAGTCGTCGCCGTTGGGGTCGAAGTCGTTGGCCACCGGGTCCACCGTCACCGGCTCGCCGGCCAGCACCGCCACGTGGTCCTGCACCGCGACAGGCGGCACGTTGGTGGCGACCACGTTGACGATCAGCGTGCCTGGGAAGGACTGGCCCATGGCGTCGGACACCAGGACGTCGACGATCTTGTTGCCCGTCACGGTGCCGCCGTCCCGGAACTCGACGGTGCCGTCCGGCCGGAACCGCACCTCGTCCAGGGGGTCGGCCGTGGTGGCGCTGGACAGGAACATGTCGTCGCCGTCCGGATCCTTGAAGTAGGGCAGCACCTTGATGGTGCCCAGCCCGCCCTGGCCCACCACGAGCACCGGCTTGCCCGGCTGCTCGGGGGCGTTGTTCTCCTCCGGCGGCACCACCTTGACGTCCACGGAGCCCTCGTCGACGCCGCCCCGGCCGTCGTTCACCTCGTACGTGAAGCTCGTGGTCCCGGTCGCGCCGTCGGGCACGTTCGCCTGCAGCGCCGAGCCGTCGAGCACGCGGTCCACCGTGATGTCGCCCTCGACGTCACCCTTGACCGACGCCACCATCACGTCGCCGTCCTGGTCCGAGTCGTTGCCCAGCACGTTGAGCACGGTGGTGCGCCCGGGCCGTACGCCGAACGTGTCGTCCACCGCCTTGGGGGCACGGTTGGGCCTGCTCCGGTCGGTCACGGCCTGGTCGACCTGCTCCGGTGTGGCCTCCTCGGTCTCGGTCTTGTCACCCTTGCCGTCTTTGGGGGTCGTGAGCTTCCAGTTGTCGACCACCTCGAACTTCTCGGCGGCCATCCACAGCAGGCCGCCCGCCATGTCGTTGAGCACGATCACGTTCCGGTTGACCCGGTAGACCAGGTTCATCCCGGCGCCCACGCCCTCGAGCATCTCGTTGACGTCGTTGTCCGTGCCCGCGCAGTCCCGCATCACCTGGCCGCCGGCCCATGCCCCGTAGAGGCAGCCGCCGAGCTGCACCGGCGCGGACGGCGTGCCGCCGCCCGCGCCCTGGAAGCCGAGCGTGGTCGGCTTCCCGCCGCCGACCGGCACCGTCACCAGTGCCTTCGGGGTGGCCAGCACCACGTTCTCCGCCTTGTCGGAGGGCTGCTGCAGCATGCTCTGCGCGCCCTCCTCGATCGTGACGGTGTCGCCGCCCGGCAGCACGAGGTTGCCGGTGGACTGGTCGAGCACCACGGGCTTGTCGCCCACCCCGGAGACCAGCACCGTGGCGTCGGCGCTCACGGGGAGCGACGACTCGTCGGCGTCCTCGGCGACGCCCTGCGAGCTGGTGGGGATCGTGTAGAGCTTGCCGTCGGCCGGCACGGCCAGGAACACGGTGCCGTCCTTGCCCACCGCGAGCTTGCCGCCCTTGCCGGCCTCGACCGTGGGCTTGAGCTCCTTCTCGTCGAACGCCGCCGAGTCGAACGGCATCACCCACGCCCGGCCGGTCTCGGCGTCGTACACCGCCGTGGTGGCGCCGCCCGCGGCGACCTGCGCGCCCGCGGGGAAGTTCATGGTGGTGTCGAACGCGAGCTGCGCCGGGTTCACCGGGCTCGCGGACGAGCTGCCCGTGCTGTCGAGGAGCACGCGCTGGGCGTTCTGCTCCACGTCGAAGCTCCCCCCGCCGCCGGCCACCAGCACGCCGTCGATGGTCTTGGCCTCGTAGTTGAACCGGCCGAGGTTGCCCTTCGCCGTCTGGGTCACCCAGACGCCTGAGTCGTTCAGGTCGACGTCGGCGGTGGCCTCGCCGTCGTAGAGGAGCGCGAAGCCCACCAGACCCGCGCCGAAGAGCGCCACCACCCCCACCGAGACGACCGACCGACGGTTCTCAAATACGCGTGAGGCAAAGCTCATGCGTCCTCCTGATCATCACTCCACAAAAAGAAAGTCCGCCCGGTCACTACACAGGCGCGACGTCAACAACCCTACCGATCGGAGAGGTGAATTGTCGCCGAAATGAGGTTTTGCGAGGAGCGTCCGGACGGGTCAGGAGAGGGGTGGCGGTCGTGGGTCCCGAGGGGTGCGGTCAGGAGCTGCGGTCGTCGGCGGGACCCTGCTGCGCCCGCCGGTCGACCCACACCTTCGCCTCGACGAGCCCGAGGCCGGTGGCTTCCCGGTACAGCTTGATCGCCTGGATCCGGCGGTCGGACCAGATGTGCCGGTCGATCTCGGCCAGGGCTTCCGGCGAGATCCCGTCGGCGCTCGGCCATTCGATATCGAGATGATCGAGGATCAGGTCGACCTTTCGCTCGACCCGCTCGATCGCCTTTCCGCTCTCGCGCAGGTGCCCGCTGACGGTCAGGTACAGGAAGAGCAGGACGACGAATATCGCGACGGGAACGATCTCCAGGGGAAACATGTCCTGACCGTAGCGGTCAGGCCCGGCGCGCGAGCAGGCTGAACGTGTTGGGCACGCGCCCGTCCCAGGCGACGGCGGTGAAGCCCTCGGGGCGCCAGAACGGCTCCGGGTGCTCGTGCAGCTCCTCGATCTCGAACCCCGCGACCAGGCACGCCGTGACGATGCCCGCGAGCGTGTGCTGCCGCTCCACGGCGCCGTTGCCGGGAAAGGTGTCGTTCACGTGCGCGGGGGCGAAGTACCCGCGGTCGGGGCGCACCTGGATCTCGTCGGCGTCCCAGTCCCACAGCGGCACCAGCGGGTGCGCCTCGTACACGTAGAGGTGGCGGTCCGGCCGCAGCAGGCGGTGCGCCTCCGCGAAGAGCGCACCCAGGTCGGCGAGCCAGATCAGGGCGCCCTTGCCGGTGTAGACCAGGTCGGCACACGCGTCGTCCAGGCCGCTCGCCGGCAGGGTCGCCCGGGTGTACCGGCACGGCAGGCCGAGCTCGTCCGCCCGCCGCTGCGCGCTGGAGACGGCGGCCTCGCTGTAGTCGAGCCCGTGCACGGAGCGCGCCCCCAGGCGCGCGAGCGCGAGGTCGTCGAGCCCGTGGCCGCTCATCGGGTGCACCACGTCGGCGCCGGCGACGATGTCGCCCAGGGCGTCGACCTCGGCGGGCAGGAGCTCCGCGGTGCGGGCCAGCGCGAGGTGCTCGGCGTACTCGTCCTCGTACTTGCGCGATGCGACGGCCCAGGCGGCCCGTGTCTCGTTCCCGGTGGCGTCCATCGCGCCACCCTGTCAGGGGCGGCGGGTCCGGCGCAGCCCTTTTCTGCGGTCGCACGGCCTGGCGATGTCCGGACCCGATGTTGCGCGCGATACCCCTGAGGGGTATATGGTGAGCGACATACGGTTACCCCCTAGGGGTAGCAAGGTATCAACACCGAGAGGCGAGACGATGACGACGAGCGAGTACCAGGTGACGGGGATGACCTGCGGGCACTGCGAGATGTCGGTGCGCGGCGAGGTGAGCCGCCTCCCGGGCGTGGAGCAGGTCGACGTGAGCGCGGCGACCGGCCGGCTCGTGGTCCGCAGCGCCGCGGCGCTGGACGAGGCCGCGGTCCTGGCCGCCGTGGACGAGGCGGGATACGAGGCGGCGCGTCTCTCATGAACGCGCCCCAGCGGCTGGGCCTGTACGGCGGGGGGCTCGCGGCGCTGTTCGTCGCGTCCTTCGCCGTCGCGGGCGCGGTCGTCCCGGAGGCCTCGGTCGTCGCCTGGTCGGCGGCGGCCGAGGCCGGCGGGGCCTCCGGGTCCGACGACGGGTCCGACGACATGGAGATGTCCGGCGGGGGCCACGGGGACGCGGGCGGCGAGTCCGGCGAGGAGCCGGCCGGCGCCCACGGGTCCGGCGGCACCGGCCCGGCGCCGGTGCGCGGGCTGTCGCTGGAGCAGGACGGCCTGCTCCTGAGCCCCGTGACCGTCCCGGACGAGGTGGGCGAGCGGGGCACGCTCTCGTTCTCGATCACCTCGGCCGACGGCGCGGCGGTGACCGAGTTCGCCACGGAGCACGACAAGGAGCTGCACCTGGTCGTCGTCCGCTCCGACGGCGAACGGTTCCGTCACGTGCACCCGACGATGTCGGCCGACGGCGTCTGGTCGATGCCGTGGACCTGGGACGAGGCGGGCACCTACCGCGTGCTCGCGGACTTCGTCCCCGAGGCGACCGGCGAGAACCTGACGCTCGGCCGGACGGTCGACGTCGCGGGCGACCTCGACGCGCGGCCGGCGACGGCGGTGTCGGCGTCCGACACGACCGGCGGGTACACCGCGACCCTCACGGGGGACCTGAGCGCGAGCGGGGAGTCGACGCTGACGGCGACCGTCACGCGCGACGGCGAGCCGGTCACGGACCTGGAGCCGTACCTCGGCGCCTTCGGGCACCTCGTCGCGCTGCGCGCGGGAGACCTGGCCTACCTGCACGTGCACCCCGAGGGCGACGAGCCCGCGCCGGGTGCGGCGTCTGGGCCGGACGTCACGTTCATGACCGAGGCGCCCACCCCGGGTCGCTACCTGCTGTACCTGGACTTCAAGGTGGACGGGGACGTGCACACCGCGCGCTTCGTCCTGGACACGGAGGGGAGGGGCTGATGTCCGGCACCACGTCCCGCACGGACGAGCCGACGACCACGGTCGACCTGGAGATCGGCGGCATGACCTGCGCGTCGTGCGCCATGCGGATCGAGAAGAAGCTCAACCGCCTCGACGGCGTGACGGCGAGCGTCAACTACGCCACGGAGAAGGCGAAGGTCACCGCGCCCGCCGGGTACGACCTGGGCGCGCTCGTCGCGGAGGTCGAGAAGACCGGCTACACCGCCGTCCTGCCCGCGCCCCCCGAGGCGCCCGCGGACGACGACGGCGCGCCCGGCGCGCAGGACCGGGAGCTGTCCGCGCTGCGGGACCGGCTGATCACGACGGTCGTGCTCACCGTGCCGGTGATCGCGCTCGCGATGGTCCCGGCCTGGCAGTTCACGTACTGGCAGTGGGCGTCGCTCGTGCTGGCCGCCCCCGTCGCGCTGTGGGGGGCCTGGCCGTTCCACCGGGCGGCGTGGACCAACCTGCGGCATGGCGCCGCCACCATGGACACCCTCGTCTCGCTGGGCGTGCTGGCCGGTTTCGGCTGGTCCCTGTACGCGCTGTTCCTCGGCACGGCGGGCGAGCCCGGGATGACGCACGGGTTCGAGCTGACGGTCGCGCCGTCCGACGGCGCCGCCAACATCTACCTCGAGGTGGCCACCGGCGTCACGATGTTCGTGCTGGCCGGGCGGTACTTCGAGAAGCGGTCCAAGCGCCGGGCGGGCGCCGCGCTGCGCGCGCTGCTGGAGCTGGGCGCGAAGGACGTCGCGGTGCTGCGCGACGGGACCGAGACGCGCGTGCCGGTCGAGACCCTGGCCGTGGGCGACGAGTTCGTGGTGCGGCCGGGGGAGAAGGTCGCGACCGACGGCGTGGTCGTCGCCGGCTCGTCCGCGATCGACGCGTCGCTGCTCACGGGGGAGTCCGTCCCGGTCGAGGTCGGCGTCGGTGACACCGTGGCCGGGGCGACCGTGAACTCGGGCGGCCGCCTCGTCGTGCGGGCCACCGAGGTCGGGTCGGGCACCCAGCTCGCGCGGATCGCCCGCCTGGTCGAGGACGCGCAGTCCGGCAAGGCGGAGATCCAGCGCCTGGCCGACCGGGTCTCCGGCATCTTCGTCCCGGTGGTCATCGCGATCGCGGTGGCGACCCTGGGCTTCTGGCTCGGCGCCGGGTTCCCCGCCGCGGCCGGGCTGACCGCCGCGGTCGCGGTGCTGATCATCGCCTGCCCCTGCGCCCTCGGGCTGGCCACCCCCACCGCGCTGCTGGTGGGCACCGGCCGCGGGGCCCAGCTCGGCATCCTCATCAAGGGGCCGGAGGTGCTGGAGTCCACCCGCAAGGTGGACACCGTGGTGCTCGACAAGACCGGCACCGTCACCACCGGCCGGATGACGCTCCAGGAGGCCGTCCCCGCCGACGGCACCTCCCGCGCGGAGCTGCTGCGGCTCGCGGGCGCCCTGGAGGACGCCTCCGAGCACCCCGTGGCGCAGGCCGTCGCCAAGGGCGCGACCCAGGAGGTCGGCGACCTGCCGACGCCGGAGTCGTTCGAGAGCGTCCAGGGCCAGGGCGTGCTGGGCGTCGTCGACGGGCACGCCGTCGTCGTCGGGCGCGAGAGCCTGCTCGCCGACTGGTCGCAGTACCTGCCCGACGACCTGGCCCGGGCCAAGGCCCGCGCGGAGGGCGAGGGCCGGACCGTGGTCGCCGTCGGCTGGGACGGGCAGGCCCGCGGCATCCTGGTGGTGGCCGACCAGGTGAAGCCGACCAGCGCCGACGCCGTCGCCCAGCTCGTGGCGCTCGGGCTCACGCCTGTGCTGCTCACCGGCGACAACCGGGCCGTCGCGGAGCAGGTCGCCGCCGCCGTCGGGATCACCGAGGTGATCGCCGAGGTCATGCCGCAGGACAAGGCCGACGTCGTGGCGAAGCTGCAGGCCGAGGGCCGGATCGTGGCGATGGTCGGGGACGGCGTCAACGACGCCCCGGCGCTCGCGCAGGCCGACCTGGGCCTGGCGATGGGCACGGGCACCGACGCCGCGATCGAGGCTGCCGACATCACGCTCGTGCGCGGCGACCTCACCTCGGCCGCCGACGCGATCCGGCTGTCGCGCCGGACGCTCGGCACGATCCGGACCAACCTGTTCTGGGCCTTCGGGTACAACGTCGCGGCGATCCCGCTGGCGGCCCTCGGCCTGCTCAACCCGATGCTGGCCGGCGCCGCGATGGCGTTCTCCAGCGTGTTCGTGGTCGGCAACAGCCTGCGCCTGCGCACCTTCCGCCGCTGACGCCTCCGCTGAGTGCGGGGTATCTGCGCTTCTGGACCGCTCAGAAG
>NZ_JBHWZO010000165.1:0-13778 GCF_042728455.1 Promicromonospora sp. NPDC060204 | reverse complement strand
CCCCGTGTCGGGGTCACCGGCTCAGGCCGGCGGTAGTCACCGCCCCGAGAGCGGCGGGGTGATCTGGATGAGGGCCGAGGTGTTGTCCTTGAAGGCCTTCTTGAGGTGGATCACGGTGCCGTAGCCGACGCCGTCGTCCTCCGGGTCCCCGGTGCCCGTGACGGCGCCGATGCCGAAGTCCTGCCCGAACAGCTCCGGCAGGAGCTGTCCGCGTTCGTCGACCATCCGCACCGTGTAGGGCGAGTTGTCGACGGACGGCACGACTGCCGACGCGTCGTTGTCGCGGTAGTACAGGTTGCCGTTGTCGTTCAGCTCGAGGCCGGGGTACCAGCCGGCGTCGTCGGTGAACGTGCGCACCGGCGCCTGGGCCCGGAACTTCGTGCAGAACTCCTTGGTGGTGTCCGTGCCCGTGATGCACTCGGTGAACGGGTACGTCGGCTTGAGGCCGAACGCTACGTTCGACGACTGCGCGCGGGACGGGACGTTCTTCAGCGCGGAGGTGTCCGGCGTGGCCGAGTCGTCGCGGCGCAGCGGGTCGAAGTGGCTGTCCACCAGCAGCAGGCCGCCCTTCGGCCCCGCGCTCGGGAGCGCGGAGAGGTTGCTCAGCACCAGGTTGGCGTTGCCGTACGTGGTGTCCCGGTACCAGACGAGCATGCCGGGCGCGTTGTACGCGACCTTCTCGACCTTCCACGCGTCGGTCTGCGGCGCCGCGTACGTGGAGTCGTACGCGTACTTCAGGCCCTTGTCGAAGCCGTCCAGGTTGCGCCACTCGACCAGGTAGTACTGCGCCTGGACCGACGAGCCGGACGTGGTCTGCCAGCCGGCACCGGTGGTGTCGACGAACGTCGTCGCCTCGGCGGTCCAGCCCGGGTCGGTCGTCTCGACGTCGTCGCTCCACACGACCGTGTCACCGCTCGTGAGCTCGAAGTCGTCGGAGAACCAGCCGCGCTCCTGGAAGGCCGCGTCCGTGGCGTACCGCAGGCGGACGTCGACCGTGGTCCCGGCGAAAGCGGACAGGTCCACGTTGAGATGCGCCCAGCCCTCGCTGGTGCCGGTCAGGCCGTACCGCTTGTCGCCGAAGTCGGCCATGCGGCCGTTCGGGTCCGCGTACCCGTCCGGGGTGGTGACCTCGGCGCCCGCGTCGTCGTAGACCTTTTGCTCCGCCCAGGTGTCGCCACCGTCGGTGGAGACCTCGACGTAGCCGTAGTCCCAGTCGGCCTCGATCACGTAGTCGGCCCAGAAGGAGAACGTGGCGTCGTCCGGGACCTCGACGGTGCGGGAGAGCCGCGCGTCGGCCCAGTCCTGGTCGGCGCCGGAATACCACATGTTCTCGCCGCTGTGCGGCGTGCCCAGCGTGATCTCCTTGTCCGGCAGGTTGATCTTGACGCCGTCCTCGGTGCCCTTCAGCGGGCGGGAGGCCTGGCCCACCTTGACCGTGGTCCGGCGGTCTCCCGGGTTCACCTCGACCGGGTCCACCCAGCCCAGCACCCACTTGTCCCAGATGCCCATGTGCGTGGGCATCGACTGGAAGATGGGGCCCGAGTGCGAGCCGGAGCTCATCAGGTCCCAGAAGTCGACGTCGGAGTCGCCGCCGCTGCCCGTGTCGTACAGGTCGGGCAGGCCCAGGTCGTGGCCGTACTCGTGGGCGAACACGCCGACGCCGGAGTCCTCCGGCTGCACGATGTAGTTGGAGAGCTTCAGATCGGTGCCCGGGATGTCGGCGCCGCCCGCGACGGCCGACGAGTGGGCCCAGATGGCGTAGGTGCCCTGCTCGCCACCGCCGCCCGACTTGTCCTCACCCGCGTGGACGAGGACGACGTGGTCGATCACGCCGTCCGGCTCGTAGACGTTGCCGTCGTCGTCGCGGTCGGACTGGTCCTCGATGTCGTAGTCGGCCCACGGGAAGTCGGGCTGCAGCTCGGCGAGCGCCGCCACGGCGTCGATGGGGAGCTGGCCCGCCCCGAGCGGGTTGTCGGGGTGGCCGTTCATGGACTGGTACGCGCCGGCCTCCCACTCGCCCTCGTCGTTGAGGAAGCAGCGCTGGGCGCCGTAGTACGCCTCGGAGTGCGGCACCTTGACCCACGGCGTGGCCTCACCGGAGACGGTGTAGGCGCCTCGCGACATCTCCTCGTACATGTTCTTCATGGTGTAGCCGGAGATGTCGATGCCCCGCCTGCCGTCCGGCCCCCTGAGGTCGGTGCGGACCCGCTGGGTGATGCCCCGGTCGGTGAAGAGCATCTTGTTGAAGTGCTGGGACGAGAAGTCCGCGACCCACATCGAGTTGTTGTCCGGCTGCGAGGCGTCGGCCGGGTCCGGGATGTTGTTGTGCAGCGGCCCGTTCTGGACGTTGCCCGGCATGCACTCCGAGGAGCCCCAGTAGGTGGGCACCATCTGGTCGGTGAAGTCGTCGTTCGCGTTCTCGTCGAACTCGACCAGGATCGTCAGGAGCTTGGCCTCCTGGGTCTGCGGAGCACGCTTGTAGCGCGAGTGCTTGATGTGCCTGGGGCTGGAGCCGGTGACGACGGCCTCGTTCTCGAGCTCCGCCAGCTTGCGTGCCGCCGTGGGGTTGCCGCCGGCGAACTTCTTGTCGATCTCGTCCGAGGCGGCCTGGACGGAGGCGTCCACCCCGACCCCGTTCTTCCCCCTGGCCCGGTGGACGACGGTGCTGCCGTCGGCCCTGATCTCGACGTCGTCGTCGATCTCGGGCTGTGCGGCGACGTCCGCGTAGTTGATGTAGTGCTCGGAGCTCTCGATGGTGGGCGCGCCGCTGCCGGTGGCCGACGCGGTGGTCGTTCCTCCGGTCGCGGCGAGCCCGGCGACGGTGAGTGCGAGGACGGGTATCGCGGCCATCGTGCACCGCAAGGCACGGGGTGACGGTGTTCTCATGCTTTCTCCCAGATCAGGCCGTCGACCGGGGTCGCGCGACGGCAGGGGCAGAAGGCCACGGGAAAGTCGCGGCGACCGCATGCCTACCGGAAATCGACCTGTAAAGAAAGCAAATCTTGATTTTTCCGACTATTGAACGACGAATTCACCCGCAGGATTTACTTGGCAGCAGTGCCCCGGCGAGGAATGTGCCGAGCTCGTCGCGCGCGGTCAGCGGCAGGACGGCGGCCACGTACTGGTCCGGGCGCACCACGACGACGGCGCCGCCGCGGTCGATGCCGCGCAGCTCGAAGATGTCGTGGCTCGGGTCGGTCGCGTAGACCTTCTCGTGGTCGACCAGGGCGAACGGGCCGACCTTCGGCCGGAACACCTCGGGCACGTCGGCGAACTCCACGGCGAAGTGGTCCTGCTGGTAGACCACCTTGACGTCGAGCACGGCGTCCGGGTCGCCGTCGGCCGGGGTGTGCCGCAGCAGGGGCGAGTCCGGCGCGGTGCCCAGCCAGTGCGCCCAGTCCCGTAGGGCCGAGGGCTCACCGGGCGCGGCGGCGTCGGCGAACGCGTAGACGCGCCACCGCCCGTCGGCGCGGGCGTGGTGGCCCAGGTGCGCGGGGTTGCCCTCGGCGACACGCTCGACGGGGGCCGACTTGAACCGCTTGCCGACCGGGAAGCCCGTGGCGAGCGCCTGGTGCGCGGCGTCGGCCACGATCATGGACGGCTGGTACTGCGTCATGAACCCGCACGGGAACTCGGCCGTCTTGACGTAGAAGTCCTCGAGGTACGTCGGGTCGGGCAGGTCCTCGGGCCGGGTCGCCATCAGGCGGGACCATTCCCGGTCGAAGTCGATGAGCTCCTGGGCCACGACCTGGCGTTCTGCCGAGTACGTGGCAAGCAACGCCTCGGGGGCCCGGCCGGTGAGCACGTGCGCCAGCTTCCAGGCGATGTTCCACCCGTCCTGCATGGACACGTTCATGCCCTGCCCGGCCTTGGCGCTGTGCGTGTGGCAGGCGTCGCCGGTCAGGAACACCCGCGGGGTGCGCGTGCTCGCCTGGTCGGCGGGCACGTCGTCGAACCCGTCGGTGACGCGGTGGCCCACCTCGTAGACGCTGTGCCAGGGCACGTCCTTCACGTCCAGGGTGTAGGGGTGCAGGATGCGGTTGGCGCGGGCGATGATCTCGTCCAGCGTGGTGGCGCGGACGCGGGCGCCCTCGCCCGGCGGTACGTCGCCGAGGTCGACGTACCAGCGGGCCAGGAAGCCGCCCTCGCGGGGGATGAGCAGGATGGACCCGCCGTCGTGCGACTGGATGGCGCACTTGGTGCGCACGTCCGGGAAGTCGGTGACGGCCAGCACGTCCATCACGCCCCAGGCGTGGTTGGCCCGGTCGCCCACGGGCTTGCGGCCGATGGCCTGCCGGACGGCGGAGTGCGCGCCGTCGGCGCCGATCACGTACCGGGCGCGCACGGTGCGGTTGCTGCCCTCGTGCGGCCCGGCGGTGTGCCGCAGGGTGACGGTGACGGGCTCGCCGGCGGCCTCGGGGACGGTGAGGCCGGTGACCTCCAGGCCGTGGTCGGGGGTCACGCGCGCGGGCGCGCGGGCCGCCACCTCGGCGAAGTAGTCGAGCACCCGCGCCTGGTTGACGATCAGGTGCGGGAACTCGCTGATCCCGTCGGGGTCGTCGGGCGGCACGGCGGCGCGCGCGATGTTGCGCGGGTCCGCGGGGTCCGGCTTCCAGAACGCCATCTCCGTGATGCGGTAGGCCTCGGCCGTGATCCGCTCGGCGAACCCGAACGCCTGGAAGGTCTCGACGCTGCGCGCCTGGATGCCGTCGGCCTGGCCCATCTCCAGGCGCCCGGCCCGCCGCTCCACGACGTGCGTGCGGATGCCCGGGAACTGCGCGAGCTGCGCCGCCGCGATCATGCCCGCGGGCCCGCTGCCGACGATCAGCACGTCGACCTCGTCCGGCAGCTCGGCGGGCCGGTCGATCCCGTACCCGGCGGCCGGCTGCACGTGCGGGTCTCCGGTCACGTAGCCGTGGTGGTGGAACTGCATCGTTCGTCCGTTCTGCCCGTGGTCGGCGACGTTGCCGGGCCCGTTCAGACCATATACGATCTGTGATACGAAGCACCAGGGAGCAAGGGAGCTCATGGGTACCGAAGCACAGGACGGCCCGCTCGACCGCCGGCCGGGCAAGATCGTCGCCGTCCACCTCGCGTACGCCTCCCGCGCCGACCAGCGCGGACGGCGGCCCGCCGCCCCCTCGTACTTCCTCAAGCCGGCCAGCTCGCTCGCCGCGACGGGCGGCGTCGTGGAGCGGCCCGCGGGCACCGAGCTGCTCGCCTTCGAGGGCGAGGTCGCGCTGGTGATCGGCGAGCCCGCCCGGCACGTGACCGTCGAGGACGCGTGGGGGCACGTCGCCGCGGTGACCGCCTCGAACGACCTGGGCGTCTACGACCTGCGCTGGGCCGACAAGGGCTCCAACGTGCGCTCCAAGGGCCGCGACGGGTACACGCCGCTCGGGCCCGGGTTGATCGACGCGCGGCTGGTGGATCCTGCGGCGCTGCGGCTGCGCGCCTGGGTCAACGGGGACCTGGTGCAGGACGACACGACCGGCCCGGACGCGCTGCTGTTCCCGTTCGCGCAGATCGTGGCCGACCTGTCCCAGCACCTCACGCTGGAGCGGGGCGACGTGATCCTGACGGGCACGCCCGCCGGGTCGAGCGTCGTGGTGCCCGGCGACGTGGTCGAGGTCGAGGTCGACGCCCCGACGGCGCCCGGCGCCCCGACGTCCGGCCGCCTGGTCACCACGGTGGTGCAGGGCGAGGTGCCGTTCACCGACGTCGGCGCGGGCCCGAAGGTCGACGACGCCCAGCGGGCCGACGCCTGGGGCAGCCGCGAGGCGGCGGGGCTGGATCCCGAGCCCGACCCGTTCGTGCTCACCGACGAGCTGCTCGACCTGCTGCGCCGGGCGCCCGTCGCCGGGCTCTCCGCCCAGCTCCGCCGGCGCGGCCTGGACAACGTGATCATCGAGGGCGTGCGGCCCAACGTCCCGGGCGCCACGATCGTGGGCCGCGCCCGCACCCTGCGCTTCGTACCCAACCGCGAGGACCTGTTCGCGTCCCACGGCGGCGGGTACAACGCGCAGAAGCGCACCTTCGACACCGTCGGCCCCGGCGAGGTGATCGTCATCGAGGCGCGCGGCGAGACCGGCTCGGCCACGCTCGGCGACGTCCTCGCGCTGCGCGCCCAGGTGCGCGGGGCCGCCGGCGTGGTCACCGACGGCGGCGTGCGTGACGTCGACGCCGTCGCCGCCACGGGGCTGCCCGTCTTCAGCCGGGGCCCGCACCCCGCGGTGCTCGGCCGTCGGCACGTGCCCTGGGACACCGACGTCGCCGTGGCCTGCGGCGGCGCCACCGTGCTGCCCGGCGACGTCGTGGTGGGCGACGCGGACGGCGTCGTCGTCATCCCGCCGCACCTCGTCGCCGAGGTCGCCGCGGCGACCGTCGCCCAGGAGGAGCAGGACGCCTGGGTGGCGCAGCAGGTCGCCGCGGGGCACCCGATCGACGGGCTGTTCCCGCCGGACGCCACCTGGCGGGCGCGGTACGAGGAATGGCGGGCCGCCCGATGACGCTCGACGGCGGGGCCGGCTCGGCCGTGGAGGCCGCGTTCGCCGGCGAGATCAGCAAGTCCCAGGTCGCCTACACCTACCTGCGCGACCGGATCGGCCGCCGCGACCTCGGCCCGGGCTACCGGCTCGTGCTGCGCAGCATCGCCGACGAGCTCGACATGAGCGTCGTCCCCGTGCGCGAGGCCATCCGGCGCCTGGAGGCCGAAGGTCTGGTGACGTTCGAGCGGAACGTCGGCGCGCGGGTCGCGATGATCGACGAGCGCGGGTACGTCGAGGCCATGCAGGCCCTCGGCGTGGTCGAGGGCGCCGCGACCGGCCTCTCGGCCCCCGCGATCTCGGCCGCGGACCTCGACCGGGCCGCCGAGGTGAACGACCGGCTGCGCTCGCTGCTGGACCACTTCGACCCGCACGCGTTCACGGCCCTGAACCGGCAGTTCCACTCGGTGCTGTTCGAGTCGTGCCCCAACGCGCTGCTGCTCGACATGGTGCACCGCGGCTGGGCCCAGCTCTCCGGGCTGCGCGACTCCACGTTCGCGTTCGTGCCCGGCCGGGCGCACGACTCCGTGGCCGAGCACGCCCACATCCTCGACCTCATCCGCGACCAGGCGGACCCGCTCGAGATCGAGATCGCCGCGCGCGACCACCGCTGGGCCACCATGCAGGCCTTCCTCGACTCCCGAACAACCTCGGAGGCACCGTGACCGACCAGCCCACCCGCCACGTGCCCGCCGACCTGCCGGGCCGCATCCAGCACTACATCGGCGGCCAGCTCGTCGACTCGCTCGACGGCGGCACGTTCGACGTGCTCGACCCGGTGTCCAACGAGGTCTACGTGCGCGCGGCGGCGGGCCAGGCGGCCGACGTCGACCGCGCCGTCGCCGCCGCGCGCGCCGCGTTCACCGACGGGCCGTGGCCCCGGATGCTGCCGCGCGAGCGCTCGCGGGTGCTGCACCGGATCGCCGACCTCGTCGAGTCCCGCGACGCGCGGCTGGCCGAGCTGGAGAGCTTCGACTCCGGCCTGCCCATCACGCAGGCGCTGGGCCAGGCCCGGCGGGCCGCGGAGAACTTCCGGTTCTTCGCCGACCTGGTCGTGGCCCAGGCGGACGACGCCTTCAAGGTGCCCGGCCGCCAGCTCAACTACGTCAACCGCAAGCCGATCGGCGTCGCGGGCCTCATCACGCCGTGGAACACGCCGTTCATGCTGGAGTCCTGGAAGCTCGGGCCCGCGCTGGCCACCGGCAACACGGTGGTGCTCAAGCCCGCCGAGTTCACGCCCCTGTCGGCGTCGCTGTGGGCGGGCATCTTCGAGGAGGCGGGGCTGCCGCCGGGCGTGTTCAACCTGGTCAACGGCCTGGGCGAGGAGGCGGGCGACGCGCTGGTCAAGCACCCGGACGTGCCCCTGATCTCGTTCACGGGGGAGAGCCGCACGGGCGAGACGATCTTCGCCAACGCCGCGCCGTACCTCAAGGGCCTGTCGATGGAGCTGGGCGGCAAGTCGCCCGCCGTCGTCTTCGCCGACGCCGACCTGGACGCCGCGATCGACGCGACGATCTTCGGCGTCTTCTCCCTGAACGGCGAGCGCTGCACCGCGGGCAGCCGCATCCTCGTGGAGCGCGCGGTCTACGACGAGTTCGTCGAGCGGTACGCCGACCAGGCGAAGCGCGTGGTGGTGGGCGACCCGCAGGACCCGGCCACCGAGGTGGGCGCGCTGGTGCACCCCGAGCACTTCGCCAAGGTGATGGGCTACGTGGAGGTCGGCAAGGGCGAGGGCCGCCTCGTGGCGGGCGGTGGACGCCCGGCAGGCCTGGAGACCGGCAACTACGTGGCGCCCACCGTCTTCGCGGACGTGCCGCCGTCTGCCCGGATCTTCCAGGAGGAGATCTTCGGCCCGGTCGTCGCGATCACGCCGTTCGACACCGACGAGGAGGCGCTCGCGCTGGCCAACGGCGTGCGGTACGGGCTGGCCGCGTACGTGTGGACCAACGACCTGCGGCGTGCGCACACCTTCAGCCAGGCGATCGAGGCGGGCATGGTGTGGCTCAACTCGAACAACGTGCGCGACCTGCGCACGCCGTTCGGCGGGGTCAAGGCCTCCGGCCTCGGGCACGAGGGCGGCTACCGCTCGATCGACTTCTACACGCACCAGCAGGCCGTGCACGTCACGCTCGGCGCGGCGCACCACCCCACGTTCGGCAAGGGAGCCTGACGCGATGCCTCACCCAATCCCTACCCCTGTGGCGCCCCCGCCCGACATCCTGCGGTGCGCGTACATGGAGCTCGTCGTCACCGACCTGGCCGCCTCCCGGAACTTCTACGTGGACGTGCTCGGCCTGGTGGTCACCGAGGAGGACAACGACGCCGTCTACCTCCGTTCGATCGAGGAGTTCATCCACCACAACCTGGTGCTTCGCCAGGGGCCGGTGGCCGCCGTCGCCGCCTTCTCCTACCGGGTGCGCAGCCCGGAGGAGCTGGACCGGGCCGTCGCGTTCTACACGGAGCTCGGCTGCGAGGCGCGGCGCGCCCCGGAGGGCTTCACCCGCGGCATCGGCGACTCGGTGCGCGTGATCGACCCGCTCGGGTTCCCGTACGAGTTCTTCTACGACGTGCAGCACGTCGAGCGGCTCGCGTGGCGCTACGACCTGCACACCCCCGGCGCGCTGGTCCGGCTGGACCACTTCAACCAGGTCACCCCCGACGTGCCGCGCGCGGTGAAGTTCATGGAGGACCTCGGCTTCCGCGTCACCGAGGACATCCAGGACGCCGAGGGCACCACCTACGCCGCCTGGCTGCGCCGCAAGCCCACGGTGCACGACACCGCAATGACCGGCGGCGACGGCCCGCGCATGCACCACGTCGCCTTCGCCACCCACGAGAAGCACAACATCATCGCGATCTGCGACAAGCTCGGCGCCCTGCGCCTGAGCGACCGCATCGAGCGCGGGCCGGGGCGGCACGGCGTGTCCAACGCGTTCTACCTGTACCTGCGCGACCCGGACGGGCACCGCGTGGAGATCTACACGCAGGACTACTGGACGGGCGACCCCGACAACCCCGTGGTCACCTGGGACGTGCACGACAACCAGCGCCGCGACTGGTGGGGCAACCCCGTGGTGCCCTCCTGGTACACCGAGGCGTCGCCCGTGCTGGACCTGGACGGCAACCCGCAGCCCGTCGTCGCCCGCACCGACACCTCCGAGATGGCCGTGACCATCGGCGCGGACGGGTTCTCCTACACGCGCCCGGAGGACGCCTCCCGCGCCCAGGACGACGCCGACGTGCTGCCGTCCTGGAAGCAGGGCGAGTACAAGCTGGGGCACCAGCTGTGACCGGGCAGGAGGCGAGCGGGGCCGACGACGGCCGCACGCTCGACGACGCGACGGTCACCGCGATCGCCGACGAGCTGGCGCGCGCCGACGCCGACCGCGCCACCGTGCCGCTCCTGACGGCGCGGTACCCCGGCATGACCATCGAGGACTCCTACGCCGTGCAGAACACCTGGCGGCGGCGGGGCATCGAGGCCGGACGCCGCCCGGTGGGCCGCAAGATCGGGCTCACCTCCAAGGTCATGCAGGCGGCCACCGGCATCACCGAGCCGGACTACGGCGCGATCTTCGCCGACATGGTGTTCGAGAACGGTTCGGTCATCGAGCACTCCCGGTTCTCGAACGTGCGGGTCGAGGTGGAGCTCGCGTTCGTGCTGAACCAGCGCGTGGCCGGGCCGGACGCCACGGTGTTCGACGTGCTGCGCGCTACCGAGTACGTGGTGCCCGCGCTGGAGATCCTCTCCTCGCGCATCGCGCTGGCCGGCCGCACCATCGTCGACACCATCAGCGACAACGCCGCGATGGGCGGCATGGTCTACGGCGGCAACCCCGTGAAGGTCGGGGAGACCGACCTGCGCTGGGTCGCCGCTCTGCTGTACCGCAACGAGGTCATCGAGGAGTCGGGCGTCGCCGCCGCCGTGCTGAACCACCCCGCGGCCGGCGTCGCCTGGCTCGCCAACAAGCTCGCCCGGCACGGCGACGTGCTGGAGCCCGGGGAGATCATCCTGGCCGGGTCGTTCACGCGGCCGATGTGGGTGGAGCCGGGGGACACCGTGCTGGCCGACTACCGAGAGCTGGGGACCGTCTCGTGCCGATTCGTCTGACCCTCCCGCCCACGTTCCGGGACCGCATCGAGGCCGCCGGCCGGCCGCTGGCCGGCATGTGGGTGTGCTCCGGCAGCCCCGTGGTCGCCGAGATCTGCGCGGGCGGCGGCCTGGACTGGCTCTTGATCGACGGCGAGCACTCGCCGATCGGCCTGGAGACCACCACGGCCCTGCTCCAGGCGGTCGCCCCGTATCCCGTCACCCCGGTGGTGCGGGCGCCGTCGGGCGACCCCGTGGTGCTCAAGCAGCTCCTCGACCTGGGCGCGCAGAACGTGCTGGTGCCCATGGTCGACACCGCCGAGCAGGCCCACGACGTGGTGCGGGCCGTGCGCTACCCGCCCCGCGGCGTCCGCGGCGTCGGCAGCGCCCTGTCCCGGGGCGCCCGCTGGAACCGCGTCGAGAACTACCTCGCCGACGCCGACCGACACGTCTCCCTGTTCGTGCAGGTCGAGTCGGTCGAGGGCGTCGAGAACGCGGCACTGATCGCCGGCGTCGACGGGGTGGACGGCGTGTTCGTCGGCCCGTCCGACCTGGCCGCGTCCATGGGCGTGCTCGGGCAGCAGACCCACCCCGCCGTCACCGCCGCGGTGCACCGCACGTTCGAGGCCGTGCGCAGCGCGGGCAAGCCCGTCGGCGTCAATGCCTTCGACCCCGCCGTCGCCCAGGCCTACCTCGACGACGGCGCGTCGTTCGTGCTCGTCGGCGCCGACGTCGCCCTCCTCGCCCGCGGCGCGGAGGCGCTCGCGGACCGCTGGACCGCCGACCCTCCGGCGGGCACCGCCGGGTAGCGTTCGGTCCATGCGTCTGGGCGTCCTCGACATCGGTTCCAACACGGGTCACCTGCTGGTGGTCGACGCCCACGGGGGCGCCGCGCCGCTGCCCGCGTCGTCGTACAAGGAGCCGCTGCGGCTCGCGGAGCACCTGGACGACGCCGGCGCCGTCGGCCCGGCAGGTGTGGAGGCCCTCGTGGAGTTCACGGCGCAGGCCGTGCGCGTCGCGGAGGACCGGGGCTGCGCGGAGACGCTGGCGTTCGCGACGTCCGCCGTGCGTGAGTCGGTGAACGCCGAGGCGGTGCTCGCGGCCGTGCAGGAGCGCACCGGCGTGCTCCTGGAGGTGCTCAGCGGCGCGGACGAGGCCCGGCTCACGTTCCTCGCGGTGCGCCGGTGGTTCGGCTGGTCGGCCGGGCGGCTTGCCGTCTTCGACATCGGCGGCGGCTCCCTGGAGATCGCCGGCGGCGCCGACGAGGCGCCCGACGCCGCGTGGTCGCTCCCGCTCGGGGCGGCGCGCCTGGCCCGCACGCACTTCGCCGCTGCGCCCGACGGCGCCGGGCCGGACGACGATGCGCTGCGCGCCCTGCGCCGGGACCTGCGCGCCGACATCGCGCGCAACGCCGGCGACCTGCTGCGCTCCGGCCGCCCCGACCGCGCGGCCGCGACCTCGAAGACGTTCCGGTCGCTCGCCCGGATCTGCGGCGCCGCGCCCGCGGGGGACGGCCCGCTCGTGCCGAGGACCCTGCGCCTCGACGACCTGCGCGCACGGATGGACGAGCTGGTCCGGACCGCACCCGCCGACCTGGCCGCGCTGCCCGGCGTCTCGCCGAGCCGGGCCCACCAGATCGTGCCCGGCGCGTTGGTCGCCGAGGCATGCATGGACGTGTTCGACCTGCCGGAGCTGGAGATCTGCCCCTGGGCGCTGCGCGAGGGCGTGATCCTGGAGCGCCTGGACCTGATGCCGCACCTCGCGGCGGGCTGACGCCGCACCGCGTGGCCGGCCGCGGGCCGGGCGGGCGGATACTGGCGGCATGCCCGTCGTCACGAGTCCCGTCGAACGCCTGCGTGCCCGGGTGGGGAACGCCCTCTTCACGAAGGTGGCCGGGCCCCACGGGTTCGAGGCGCGCGACCGCATCCACCTCACGCCCGGGCCGCGCTGGTTCGCGCCCGGCAGCCCGATCCGCCAGGTGCACGCCGACTCGGCGACGTTCGCGGGCGGGCTCCGGGCGCTCCTGCTCCAGTCGCTGCACCCGCTCGCGATGGCGGGGGTGGCCGGCCACTCCGGCTACCGCGGCGACCCGTGGGGGCGGCTGGCCCGCACCTCCACGTTCCTGGCGACCACCACGTTCGCGACCGCCGAGCACGCCCAGGAGATGGTCGACCGCGTGCGCGCGGTGCACGACCGCGTGCGGGGCCGGGCACCCGACGGGCGCCCCTACCGCGCGAGCGACCCGCACCTGCTCACCTGGGTGCACGTGGCCGAGGCCGACTCGTTCCTGGCCGCCCACCAGCGCTACGGCGAGCAACCCCTCAGCCCTGCGGAGGCGGACGAGTACGTGGCCCAGTCCGGCCGGGTGGCCCGCGCGCTCGGGGCCGAGGTGGTCCCGGAGTCCGTCGCCGAGCTGGCCGAGTGCCTGCGGTCCTACCGCGCCGAGCTCGTCGCCACGCCCGAGGCGCTCGACACCGCGCACTTCCTGCTGCGCGAACCGCCGCTGCCCTGGGTCGCCCGCGCGCCCTACCGCCTGCTCGCCGCCGGCTCCGTGGCGCTGCTGCCCGGCTGGGCGCGCGCCGACCTGGACGTCGAGACCTGGTTCAGCCGGACCCTGGGCGGACCCGCCGGGGCGGTCGCCGTCCGGGGCGTGCGGTGGGGACTGGGCTCCGCCGGAGGCCGGGAGCGCTGGGCCTCAGTAGCCTGAGGGAATGGCGAGCGACCCCGACGTCCCCGACGCCTTCGACGTGTACACGGTCGTGGTCCTGCGGCGTCCGCCCGACGCCCCCGGCATCACGGACGACGCCCTGACCGACCTCCAGGCGCGCCACCTCGCCTACCGGGCCGACCTGCGACGCAGGGGCGTGCTCGTGGTGAACGGGCCGTTCGACCTCCGCAGCGACCCGTCGTACCGCGGGATGTCGATCTTCGCGTGCTCCCCGGACGAGGCCGCCCGGCTGTCCGACGGCGACCCGTCCGTCGCCGCCGGCCGGCTCGCCTACGACGTGCTGGAGTGGTGGGTCGCCGCCGGCTCGCTCGCGTTCCCGCTCGCAGCCGGGCAGGTGGGGGACCGCCGCAGCATGCCGGACGACTGAGCGCCGGAACCGACGACGGCGCCCGGGCACGATCACACCGTGCCCGGG